>DASVOY010000493.1:0-5208 GCA_036383115.1 Allostellaceae bacterium | reverse complement strand
AGCGGAACTCGAAGGCGATGCCGCGGAAGATGAGGGCGAAGAGCATGACCACGAGCGGCACGTAGAAGGCCGGCAGCAGCGTCGCATACGCGACCGGGAACGCGGCGATCAACAGCGTGCCGCCCATGACGAGCCAGGTCTCGTTGCCGTCCCAGATTGGCGCGATCGAGTTCATCATCGTGTCGCGGTCGACATCGCCGGGCGCGAAGGGGAAGAGCACGCCGATGCCGAGATCGAACCCGTCCATCACCACGTACATGGCGATGCCGAAGGCGAGCACGATGGCGAAACACAACGGCAGGTCGAGGCTCATGGCAGGCTGCCTCCCGGCGCAGGCCGCGGCGGCCGGTGGGCGGGCAGGGCGTCAACGCCCGGCCGCAAATGTTCCGGCCGCTCTGCCTTTCCCTCCTCGCCCGGTCCGCGCAGCACCAGGCGCGTCGCATACCAGAAGAACGCCGCCAGCAGCACGAGATAGACGATGACGAAGAGCGCGAGCGAGGTGGAGACAGCGCTCGCGGCGACCGGCGCCACCGCGTCTGCCGTGCGGAGATGGCCCTGGACGATCCAGGGCTGCCGCCCCGTCTCGGTCACCGTCCAGCCGGCGAGGACGGCGATGAAGGGGAGCGGGCTCGAGAAGGCGCAGGCGAAGGCGAACCAGCGCGTGTCGTAGAGCCGCCCGCGCCAGCGCAGGTACAGACCGAACGCCGCGATCGCCAGCAGCACGAGGCCGATGCCGACCATGAGGCGGAAGGCGAAGAAGGGGAGCGGCACATAGGGCCGCTGGTCCGGCGGGACTTCCTTCAGCCCCCTCACCTCGCCGTCCCAGGAATGGGTGAGAATGAGGCTGCCGAGCTTCGGCACGTCGACGACGTAATCGTTGCGCTCATGCGCTATGTCGGGCCAGGCGAAGAGCGTCAGCGGCACGCGCCGCTCCGTGTCCCAGATCGCCTCGATCGCGGCCAGCTTCACCGGCTGGTATTCGAGCGTATTGAGCCCGTGCTGGTCGCCGAGAAATATCTGCACGGGCGTCAGCACCGCGGCGATCCACAGCGCGATCGAGAACCCGGCGCGGGCGAAATCGGGGTGGCGGCGCTGCCACAGGTAGAAGCCGGACACGCCGATCACGACGAAGGTGCCGGTCATCCAGGCGGCGGTCACCATATGCGCTAACCGGTAGGGCAGCGACGGCGTGAAGACCGCCTGCCACCAGTCCGCAATCTGGAACTTGCCGTCGGGACCGAGGGTGAACCCCGCCGGCGTCTGCATCCAGCTGTTGGCGGCGAGGATCCAGAAGGCGCTGAAGATGGCGCCGAGCGCTACCATGCAGCAGGAGAAGAAATGAAAGGGCTCGCCGACGCGGTTGATGCCGAACAGCATGACGCCGATGAAGCCGGCCTCGAGGAAGAAGGCCGTCAGCACCTCATAGGTGAAGAAGGGGCCGATGACGTTGGCGGTGGCGGCGGCGAAGCCGCTCCAGTTGGTGCCGATCTCGTAGGAGAGCACGACGCCGGTGACGACGCCCATGGCAAAGCCCAGTGCGAAGAGATGGATCCAGAAGCGCATGAGGTCGCGGTAGACCGGCTTCCGGGTGCCCAGCCACAGCGCGCTCAGGATGACGATGAAGCTGGAGATGCCGATGGTGTAGGCCGGCCACAGGATGTGGTAGCCGATCGTCCAGGCGAATTGCAGGCGCGACAGCAGCACGGTATCGCTGAGCATCCCGGGCCTCTCCTGTCGGTTGCGGCTTCTCGTGCGATGAACGCCGCCCGGCCGCGCGCGCTCCGGCGCGATCGATCGCGGGCCGTCCGACGACCCTAGCGCGAAACCCGCCGCACGCGAACAGTCGCGGCCGCCGGGGCTGCCGCGCCCCCGCCTCCGCGTTGATGCAGCCCCGATCTTGTGATAAGGCAGACGCGTCGGTTGCTCGGACACGCGGCGAGCGGGCGCTCGCGCCATTGCCGATGACGTGCCCTCGATCGCAGGAACAGGCGGAGGTCCCGATGCTCAGCATGCGCGTCGTCTTCATCGGCATCTGCCTGGGCGCCGGCCCGCTCGTGCCGGCGATCGCCGCGGACGACACGCCGCTCAACGTGAAGCCCGGACTCTGGGAGATGACCTCCGAGGGCGCGAGCAGCGGCGCGCCGCCGATCCCGGCCGAGGCGCTCGCCCGCATGTCGCCCGAGCAACGCGCCCAGTTGGAGGCGGCGATGAAGGAGGCGATGTCGAAGCAGCAACAACGCCGCGTCGCCAAAAAATGCGTGACCCAGAAGGATATCGCTCGTGGCTTCGCGGACATGGACAAAATGGGCCAGGGATGCACCCGCACCGTGAAGTCGAGCAGCTCCACGCTTCAGGAGGGGAGCGTGCAATGCAGCGGCCCGACCCAAGCCTCGGGAACCTATCGCTTCGAGGCGCGCAGCCCGGAGTCCGTGGTGGCCACCTGGGACATGACCATGAGTGATGGCAGCCACACCATGAAGATGAAGAACAATATCCAGGGCAAGTGGCTGGGCTCCGACTGCAAGGCGGGCTCGGACGACTGACTGATCTGGGTGGCTTGCTGATCTGGGTGGCTTGCCACCCACCGCTTCAGCGCGGTGACTGCGCTTCGTCCCGCAACGGCGGCGTCATCCCCTCGAATAAGCACCCCGCGCTTTGACGCCTGTGCCAGCCTCTCTGGCTCCGCGGCGGCGGCGCTCGCCCGCCGCCACGGGATCGGCGAGTTCGAGGTCATCAGCAAGCCCTATCGCAGCGCCGCGCTGGCGAGACGCCTCCAGGGCGCGACCGACTGGGCGGGTGCCCTTGGTGCCTTCATTGATTGCCGCTTCATCATCCTTTAATCCTCCCAGTCTAAAGTTATTCAACTCCAGGTTGGTTAGCGTGACCGGCCTCGAGCGGATGATCCGAGGGGGAGGGGAACATGCTTACGAGGTGCGCTTACCTGGTCGGCACGATGCTGACGCTCGCCGCGTTGCTGCCGGCACCGGAGGCGCAGGCGCAGCTGGCACAGCCGGCGACCATGAATGTCGGCCGGGCCTATGTCGGCGTGTCGCCCGGTGTGATCATCCCGAACGACCTGCACGGGACCTTCTCGGGCGGTCTCGTCGGCAGCGGCGACATCAGCTTCAAGGCCGGGCCGACGGTAACCGGGTTCATCGGCTATCACTTCAACGATGTGCTGGCCGGCGAGGGCGAGCTCGGCTTCGCCACCTTCGACGAGGACAAGTTCAGCGGCACCTTCAACGGCGTCCCGGTGTCGGCTTCCATCGACGGCCGAATCGACAGCTTCGTCGCCTTCGGCAACTTGATCGTCACGCCGCTGGGCCGCTCCGGCTTCGCGCCCTATATCGGTGGCGGTGTCGGGGTCGCCAGCCTCGACCAGAAGATCAATTCCATCAACGGTGTGGCCGTCAACACCAGCAGCAGCGAGAGCCATTTCGCCGCCAACCTGATGCTCGGCTTCGACATCGCCGTGGCGAGGCGCTGGTCGGTGGGCGGGCGCTACCGGTTCCTTTGGGTCAATGCGTCGAGCACCGACACGAGCGGCGGGGTCACCACCAAGCAGGATGACTTCACCGCCCACGTCCTCACCGCGACGGCGACGTTCCACTTCTGAGAGTGCCGTCGCGTTCCGCTGGCGACAAGCGATTACGGCCGGCCCACCCCAACGTCTCGAAACCATGGCTCTTAAGGGAAGAGCGACCCTGCACGGAACATACATCAGGGCCATGGCAGCGGCGCTGACCGAGCGCTAACAAGCCTGGAACGCAAGTTTCGGGCTGCGTGTTCAGAGGGTATGGCGTGGCTGGTGGAACTGACTCCGGCGTTCAATCCTTCTGAGCTGGCCCAGTTCCTCCGACAGAAGGCGGAGGAATGCTTGCGGCTCGCCCGCGCCATGGCGGACGAGAGCGCCGCCGCCAAGGAGCTCATCATCATGGCGGCCTCGCTGCATGACCGTGCCGTCAAGCTCGAGGCGTCGCCGGCGCCGCTGGCGGAAGCCAAGGAGCTCCCGCAGGCAACGGACGATGTTCCGGTGCGCTCTCACGCCGGGACCCTCCCTCCCGGAAAATAGCAGTCGTCGGGTCGAGGCCGGCGTGCAGGAGCGCCGATTGGCCCATGTGGATCGGGTTCGGTCAATGGCGGCATGAGGAAGGCCGCTGGTGCTACTTGGCCGCGGTGCGTCGCGCGTTTTCCTGGCGGGCAGCGAGCAGCCCGCGCACGGTCGCCACCAGCTCGGCGGCGCTGACCGGCTTCTGCACCCCTGCCTTCGCCCCGAGGCGTATGGCCATGCGCAGGTAATTGGCCCAGTCATGGACGCCGCTGATGGCGACGATCGGCAGTCGCGGCCGCTCGGTCGCCAACAGCCGGATGAGTTCGATCCCATCCATCTCCGGCATGACCATATCGGTGACGACGAGATCGGCCGGCCGGTCGCGCAGCCGCTCCAAAGCATCGCGCCCATTGACGGCGAGGACCACGGTTAAGCCGGTGCGCTCGAGCATGCGCCGAAGCAGATCGCGCATCGTCTCGTCGTCGTCGACGACAAGGATGCTGGCCGGCGGGAAGCCCGGCGAGGAGACTGCCTCGGCGCTCAAAATCTGCTCATGGTCAACGCAAGTCATGGGTGGAGGCCGAAATATAGTTTTTCAAGCATTACCAAGAATTTAACGGCGTCCGCGAGGTTGCAAGCCGTCGGACCGCAGCCTGCGCAAAAGAAGAGCCCCGATCGTCTCGGCGTCGATCGGGGCTCCACAGCTGCTTTCGCCGCTGCTCATGCGCTTATAATGGCCCGCGCTTACAGCAGCCTGACAATGAAACAGATTTCATATTGGATTTTAGCCAATCCGCCGTGCCGGCGGGCGCTCACTCCGCTCGGGATGGCCGCGCGCTGCGCTGAGCGGGGCGCGGCTTGGCGGCCTGCGCGGCCTTGTCCTCGGCCTCCTTGGCCAGGCGAAGCGCGCGCAGCCGCGCGATCTTGGCGTCTTCCTCCTGGCGCTGCTTGTCGCGGGTCTCGAGCCGCTCCTCCTCTTGCCGCTTGGTGCGGCTCAGCAATTCCTGCGCCTTGCGCCGCGCGGCGCTGCTGGCGTCATCGGCCTTGCTCATGTCCTGCTCCTCGCCGTCTAGTAACCCTCCCGCTCCATACGCTTGCGCAGCACCTTGCGATGCCGGCGCACGGCCTCGGCCTTCTCGCGCACGCGACGCTCGGAC
>DASVOY010000492.1:0-7481 GCA_036383115.1 Allostellaceae bacterium | reverse complement strand
ATCGCATCGGCGGGAAACCCCGTGCGCTTGGCATTGAGCTCGGCCTGCGTCAGCAGGTCGAGCGCCTGCGCCGCGCGCGGCGCGGGCCAGAGCCGGAGCTGGCGCTTGAAGCGCTCTTGCAGCTTGAAGAAGAGGGGAGGGCGCAGGCTGCGCATCGCCTCGTCCTCGCTGGCGCCGGCGGCGATGCGCCAGGCGGCGACATGGAGGCGCTGGAAGTGCCGCATCTGCGCGCGCAGCACGCCGACCGGCATCTCGCCCTCGAGGAAAGCGCGCTGCAGCGCGCGCTCGAGCGCCGCCGCGTCGCCCTCGGCGGCGGCGAGGACGACATGCTCGACGGTGAGTGCGGCGCTGTCGCCAACCGATTGAGTCGCCTCGTCGAGCCCGACCCGGCCCCCATCGCCGACATAAAGAGCGAGCTTCTCGAGCTCGCCCCGGCTCGCCATGCGATCGCCGCCCAAATGCTCGACGAGATAGGCCGTGGCCTCGCTCGTTACGGAGATGCGGCGCGCGCCGAGCGCCTCGCGGACGAGCTCGTCGAGCTCGCGCCGGCCGTCGGCGTAGCACGAGATCGCCGCGGCGTTGGCCGCAGCCTCGAAGGCGCGGCGCAAGGAGGAGCGCGCGGCGAGCTCGCTGGCCTCGACGACGACGACGCTGTCGCCCGGCGGCGGTGCGGCGAGGAAACGCTCGAAGAGCGCGCCCACGGCATCGCCGGCGTCGCGCACGCGCACCACGCGCCGGCCGCCCGCGAGGCTCAGCGCTGCTGCCTCGTCGTGGAGCCGCGCCGGATCCGTGAGCAGCGCCGCGGCGACGATATCGGCGACGCGGAAGGGATCCCTGAGATCGGGGCAGACGCTCGCGGCGAGGCGGTCGGCGCGCTCGCGCACGAGCCCGGCATCGGCGCCATAGACCAGCAGCGCCCGCACCGCCGCATCGGGCTTGGCGAGGAACGCGGCCAGGCGCGCCGGCGGCACTTTCATGCTTGGCTCATCCGGCGCGCTGGTGGCGCAGGAACAGCGCGAGGCGCGTGTGGATGTCCTCGCTGAGGTCGCGCACGGTACGCGTGCGCGCGTCATCCTCGGCGACTTGCGCCGAATATGCGTCATCGAGGACGTTGAAGGCGCTGGTCGACTGGCTGCGGCCGTTGTAGACGGCCTTGCCGCTGCCGGCGTCGGCGAGGACGAAATCGGCATATACATCGACGCGCGCGCGCGTCGATGTGGCGTCGCGCTGCAGGCCAAGATCGACGCGCGAGGTGGTGAGCGCGATCGTGAGCGTGTAGCGCGGCGCGACGGCGACGCCGCGCGGATTGAAGGATTCGCGCAGCGACAATTCGAGCAGCTGGCCGATGCGGTCCTTGATCGGCAGGACCTTGACCGCGGCCAGGCCCGGCTCCTCCAGCTCCTGCGCGCGCTCGGCATAGAGCGGGCGGAAGCCGCAAGCCGCGAGCGGCAACAGCAGCAGCAACAGAAGGACGCGGCTAAACCACCACATTGATGATCCGGTTGGGCACGACGATGATCTTGCGCGGGCGCTTGCCCTCGATCGCGCGCTCGACGGTAGGCTGCGCCAGCGCGGCCGCCTCGGCCGCTTGCTGGTCGGCGTCGCGCGGGAGCTCGATGGTCGCGCGCAGCTTGCCGTTGACCTGCACCGCGATCGTCACCGTCTCATCGACGACCAGCGTCGGGTCGGCCTCGGGCCAGCGCTTGTCGGCGAGCAGCGTCTCATGGCCGAGCGCATGCCACAGCTCCTCGGCCAAGTGCGGCATCATCGGGCCGATGAGGCGCACCGCGACCTCGACGCCCTCGCGCATCACCGCGCCGGCGCCGGGCCCGTCGCTCATCTCCTCGAGCAGGTTGGTGAGCTCGCGGATGCGCGCGACGGCGCTGTTGAAGCGGAACTTCTCGATGTGGTCGGTGACGGCGGCGATGGTGCGATGGGTGATGCGCCGCGCCTTGTCGGCGGCGGGCGAGAGCTCGCGCGGCACCGCCGTGCCCGCGGGCGCCAGCGCCACCGGCGGCTCGGTGACGAGGCGGTGCAGCCGGTTGACGTAGCGCCACGCGCCCTCGATGCCGGCATCGGTCCATTCGAGGTCGCGCTCGGGCGGGCTGTCGGAGAGCAGATAGAGCCGCGCCGTGTCGGCGCCGTAGCCGTCGACGATGCTCTCGAGCCCGACCACGTTCTTCTTCGACTTGCTCATCTTCTCGTTGCGCCCGACCGTCACCGGCCGCTCATGCGCGTCCAGCGTACGTCCCGCCGCGTCGCGATGGACCTCTTCCGGGAAGAGCCAGTTGCCGGTCTCGTCCCGGTAGGTCTCGTGACACACCATGCCTTGCGTGAACAGTCCGGCGAAGGGCTCCTTGATGCCGAGATAGCCGCAGTCCCTGAGCGCCCTGGTGAAGAAGCGCGAATAGAGCAGGTGCAGCACAGCATGCTCGATGCCGCCGATATACTGGTCGACCGGCAGCCAGTAATCGGCGTCGCCGCGCTCGAAGGCGCGCGGCGAGCGCGGCGAGCAGAAGCGCGCGAAGTACCACGAGGATTCGACGAAGGTGTCGAAGGTGTCGGTCTCGCGCTCGGCGGCGCCGCCGCATTGCGGGCAGGTCGTGTACTTCCAGGTCGGATGATGGGCGAGCGGATTGCCGGGCCGGTCGAAGGTCACGTCCTCCGGCAGCCGCACCGGGAGATCCCGTTCCGGCACGGGAACGATGCCGCACTTGCCACAATGGATGACCGGAATCGGGCAGCCCCAGTAGCGCTGGCGCGACACGCCCCAGTCGCGCAGCCGGTAGGCGACCGTCCCCTGGCCGGCGCCGAGCGTCTCCAGCCGGTCAATGACGGCGCGTTTGGCCTGCGGCACCGGGAGCCCGTCAAGGAAATCGGAATTGAAGATCGTGCCCTCGCCGACATAGGCCTCGCTGCCGATGGTGAAGGTCTCGGGATCTTCCCCGGGCGGCAGCACCACCGCCGTCACCGGCAGCCCGTACTTGCGGGCGAAGTCCAGGTCGCGCTGGTCATGCGCGGGGCAGCCGAATATAGCGCCGGTGCCGTATTCCATGAGCACGAAGTTCGCCACATAGAGCGGCAGCGCCCAATCATCGACCAGCGGATGCAGCACTTTGACGCCGGTGTTGAAGCCCTTTTTCTCGGCCTGCTCGAGCACCGCCTCGCTCGTCCCCATGCGGTTGCACTCGGCGATGAAATCGGCGAGCGCCGGGTCCCTGGCCGCCAGGTCCTGCGCCAGCGGATGGTTCGGCGAGATGGCGCAGAAGGAGGCGCCATAGAGCGTGTCGGGCCGGGTGGTAAAGACCTCGAGCCGGTCGCTGCGCCCTTCGAGGCCGAACAACACGCGCGCCCCTTCCGAGCGGCCGATCCAGTTCTCCTGCATCACCCGTACGCGCTCGGGCCAGCGCTCAAGCGTCTGCAACGCCTCCAGGAGGTCGTCGGCATACTGCGTGATGCGCAGAAACCACTGCGAGAGAAGCCGTTTCTCGACCAGGGCGCCGGAGCGCCAGCCCCGGCCGTCGATCACCTGCTCATTGGCAAGAACGGTATTCTCCACAGGGTCCCAGTTGACCCAGGACTCCCGGCGATAGGCGAGACCGGCCTTGAGGAAGTCCAGGATCATCTTCTGCTCATGCCGGTAATACTCGGGATGGCAGGTGGCGATCTCGCGGTCCCAGTCGTAGGACAGCCCCATGCGCTTCAGCTGCGCCCGCATCGTGGCGATGTTGGCATAGGTCCATTCCGCCGGATGGACCCGGCTCGCCATCGCCGCGTTCTCCGCCGGCAGCCCGAACGCGTCCCAGCCCATGGGATGCAGCACGTTGAAGCCCTGCGCGCGCTTGTAGCGCGCCACCATGTCGCCCATGGTGTAGTTCCGGACATGGCCGACATGGAGCTTGCCGGAGGGGTAGGGGAACATCTCCAGCACGTAGTATTTCGGCCGGCTTGGATCGGTCTCGACGCGGAACGTGCCGCGCTCGCGCCACGTCGCCTGCCACCGCGCCTCGGCTTCTTTGAAGTTATAGCGCGCCATCGCGCGGAATCCGCCCTCTCTGCACCGCCCTTTAGATAGTGTTGCGACCGGCTATTTCGAAGCGGTGCTGAGCCGCAGCTGCCGCGCCCGTGTCAGGATCGCGTTCTCGATATCGATGCCGGTCTGCGCCTCGACCGGAGCGTCGACCCATTGCCCGCCGGGATCGCGCTTCTGGCGGAAGACAGTGGCGCGCACGCCGTCGGCCCTGAGCTCGCGCCCCAGTATCAGCACGTTGACCTTGAAGCGCTCGTTGGGCGTCTCCGCCGGGCTGTACCAGTCGCTGATGATGACGCCACCGAAGGGATCGGCCGAGGCGAGCGGCATGAAGGATACAGTGTCGAGCGTGGCGCGCCAGAGGTAACTGTTGACCCCGACGCCGGAAGGCCCACCATTGCCGCCATTGCTCTTGCCATTGTCGCCCCTGCCGAACAGCATGTTCATCAACGTAAAGCCTTCGCCCTGCCCTTCATAGGTCTTGGGGTTGTAGCCGGTTATTCCGGAATATCTGGCCTCGGTGTGATAGGGGTCCTCGGCGCGTTTGATCGCGTCGGTGTCGGTCTCCGTCTGGGCGGGGCCGCCGAACCAGCCGCATCCCGCGAGCAGACCTGCCAAGACAAGCATGAAACCGATAGGTCTCGTGGGCATCCTGTGCTCCCCAAAAAAGTCCCGAGGCGCCGCGGCGCGCAGCCGTCCCGAGACCGGCCGATCCTACACCGACAGAACGGCAAATACCGCTAAATCTTCGCAATCCTCGCCCCCGCTCCCTTGACCCTCTCGACGCTCGCGGCCAAGGTCCCATGCCATGGGCGTCGAGCCGGATGTTGCCGCCAACCTCGCCGCGGTGCAGTGCCGCATCGCCGCCGCAGCACGCGCCGCCGGGCGTGATCCCGCCGCGGTCACCCTCGTCGCGGTGAGCAAGACGCATGATTCTGCCGCCATCGAGGCAGCCATCGCTGCCGGCCAGCGCGTCTTCGGCGAGAACCGGGTACAGGAGGCGCAAGCGAAATACCCGGCCCTTCAGGCAAGGCATCCGGCTGTGGCGCTTCACCTCATCGGCCCATTGCAGACCAACAAGGTGAAGGAAGCGGTCGCGCTCTTCGACGCCATCGACACCCTCGACCGGCCGCGTCTCGCCGAAGCGCTCAAGCGTGAGCTAGACCGCAGCGATCGCCGGCCGGCGCTCTTCATCCAGGTTAATACCGGCGAGGAGCCGCAAAAGGCCGGAATCCTGCCCGGGGAGGCCGACGCCTTCATCGAGGACTGTCGCGGCCGGCTCGGCCTCCCGATCGCCGGGCTCATGTGCATCCCGCCGGTCGACGAGGAGCCTGCGCTCCACTTCGCGCTGCTGCGCGAGATGGCGCGGCGGCATGGCATCGCCGGGCTGAGCATGGGCATGAGCAGCGACTACGAGATCGGCATCCGCTTCGGCGCCACCCATGTCCGGGTCGGCACCGCGATCTTTGGCGCGCGCGCGGCTCCGGCCGGCTAAACGCTCAGCCCGGCGGGCTCACGATGACCCGCGAGCCCGAATCGGCGGCGCTCAGCACCGTGAGCAGGTCGCCGCCTGCGAGTGCCACGCAGCCCTCGGTCGGCGCATAGCCGGGTCCTGCGACATGGAGGAAAATGGCGCTGCCGGCGCCGGCAACCACCGGGTCGTCGTTGTAGCCCAGCGGCACGATGAGATCATAGAGATGGTCCTCGCGCCACAGCGCCTCGGCCCGCGCCTTGTAAGGAAGGCGCACCGGCCGGTTGTAGAGCGGATCGGCCGGATCGTCGCACCACCCATCCTCGGGCGCGATGGCGGCGGCGGCAAGCCGCGTCGCCGGCGCGCCGATGCGGTCCGGACGATAGAGCAGCCGCCGCATCGTCCAGCTTCCCACAGGGGTGGCGCCATCGCCCTCGCGCTTGCCAGCGCGGACGCCACGGCGGCCGAGCGCGCAGCGCAGGCGACGCCCGTCCCACAGCGCCCAGCCGCGAGCGTCGACCAGGAGATCCATGGCGGCGGGTATAGCGCACCGGCGGGTGCGGCGGAATGTTATTGGCGAAGATCAACCGCCTCGCCGCGCTGATGCAGGCGTCGCGGCGGTATTTGTCGAGTGCCTGCAGCATGCGCTGCGGGATGTCCGAGGATGCGGCCCGAGGGGAGATGCGCGCGCACCGGCGCGTGGCCGAGATGATTGGGTCGCTCGACATCGCGCTTGCGTCGAGCAAGCTCGATGCCAGGTGCGAAGCGCCGTTTTTCGAGGCGCTGAAACCTGACACTTCCACCAGCCTTGGCAGAAAATGCCTGGCGGCGGCGGGAAGCGCGCGCGCTTGAGCGCGGCGGCGTCACAATCCTGCGCCTTGATGCGCGAGTTGCCAGAGATAGGAGCTGATCAAGACGAGCGCCGCCATGATCAGGAGAATCGCAATCGCGCCCGTTACCTGTTCGTCGCTGCCGCTCCAGCGCATGAAATGCCCTCATTCCGTCTTCTGCCCCACAGGCTCTTTCTAGGCGGCATTGATGACGGATCCCTTACCCGACAGTGTATATCGCGCTAGTGCGACGGCCGATTTCCTCGGCCGTCGGCATTTGCGCAAAACCCGCACAAAAAAGTCGGCGACGACTGCGCGAGTGTGCCTCAGAGCCAATGGCCGCTGCGTGTCGCCTTGGTGCGGAGATAGCGCTCGTTGTGGCCGTTGGCGGGGAAGACGTGCGGCACACGCTCGACGACGCCGATGCCGCAACGGGTCAGGGCCGCGACCTTTTCCGGATTGTTGGTGAGGAGCCGCACGCGCTCGAACCCCAGCTGCCGCAGCATCTCGGCAGCCGGGAGATACACGCGCTCGTCGGCATCGAATCCCAATTGCTCATTGGCGTCGACGGTATCGAACCCGGCGTCCTGCAGCTCGTAGGCCCGCAGCTTGTTGACGAGGCCGATGCCGCGCCCCTCCTGCGCCAGATACAGCAGCACGCCGTTGCCGGCGCGCGCGATCTCGGCGATGGCGCCACGCAGCTGGTCGCCGCAGTCGCAGCGCAGACTGCCCAGGAGATCGCCGGTGAAGCACTCCGAGTGGAGCCGCACCAGCACTGGTGCCTTCGGATCGGGGTCGCCGATGAGGATGGCGAGATGCTCGATGCCGCCGTCGCCGGGGCGGAAGGCGATGATGCGTGTGTCCTCGGCATCGACGAGCGGCACGCGCGCCTCGCTCACCGCCCGCAGCGAGCGCGCCGCGGTGGCTTGGTAGGCGGCGATGTCGGCGGTGTCGAGCAGCAGCAGCCCGTCGCGCTCGGCGAGAGCCGCGGCGCCGCGCGCCGGCAGGTGTGCAACGACGGCCGCCGGGAGCAGCCGCGCCAGCTTGACGAGCTCGACGGCGGCATCGGCCGCCCCCACTGCCGGCGTCGCGGTCGCGAGCGGCAGGGGCTGCTGCGCGGTTGCGGCGGGATCGGCGAGATCGCGCAGCT
>DASVOY010000491.1:0-1648 GCA_036383115.1 Allostellaceae bacterium | reverse complement strand
CTACCTCGCGGGTTTCGCCGCCTTCGCGGTGAAATGGCATCGCGCCGTCCTCGTGAACGAGACGGTCTCGGGAAGCGATGCGCTGCGCATCGGCCGGCGCGAGCTGCGCTTCCTCGGCTACGCCATCCTGATCCTGGTGATCGTCGGCGGCGTGCTGTTCGTCGCGGGCATGCTCGCGTTCCTGCCCGTCGCCATGCTCCTGGGAAACGCGCGCGGGGGTGCCCTGGCCATAGCGGGCTTCTACCTGTCGGAGGCCCTGATCTATGTCGTGCTGGGCGCCGTCGTCGCGCGCCTTGCGCTGGCGCTGCCCGCGGCGGCGCTCGACGAGGGTGGCGACATGCTTGAGATCGCCTAGCAGAGGAGCCGCAGCAACGGCTTGCGCCTGTGCCTCGGGGCCTCGCTCTGCGTGCTGCCCTTCATCCTGGCCCAGCGCGTCCTGGCGGCGATGTTCGGCGGGCCGCTGTGGCTCATGGGGACGCACGGCATCTTTGCGGCCGCCGCGTCCTACGCGGCGGTGCAGCTCGTCCTCGCGGCGCTCGTCGTGACGCTCTATTTCCTCGCGATCGCGGTGGCGGCCGGCTTCATCTCGATGGCCTACCGCCAGCTCGCACCGGGCACGGCGCCGCGCGACGGCATGGCGCCTGCAGCAGCGCTGCCGGCCACCTGATCCGAGACGCCCGGCGCGACGCCCGAGGGGGAGACGGCGATGACCAAGATACCGTTCTGGCCCGTGCTCGGCGCCGCCTACCGCTTCACCTTCGGCGATCTCGGCCGGTTCATGGCCATGTCCGGGGTCTGGTTTTTCGTCTTCATCGCCATCGCGCTGGCGATCATCTGGCAGGCGCAATCGGAGCCGTTCGCCGACTCTTCGCTGCTGGCCGCGCAGCTCGGCCAGTTCGCCGCGCTATCGGCTTTCGCCGTAGCCTGGCATCGCGCCATTCTCATGGACGAGGCGGGCGGGCTCCGCTTCGGTCGGCGCGAGGTCCGCTTCTTCGGCTACAGCTTCTTGATGATGGTGGGCTCGAACGCGGTACTCCATGCCGGCGGGTTGGTCCTGCTGCTGTTGTTCACGGCGGGGATCCTCGTCGCCGGGGCCTATCCTGTGCCGTGGCAACGCATGCTGATATTCCAACTCGTGGAACTCCTGGTGCTTCTCGGCCCACTCGCGGGCCTGCTGCTGGTCCTGCCGGCGGTCGCTCTCGACGAGCAGGAGGGCGTGTTCGCCAAGGCCTGGCAGCGCTCTCGCGGCAACCGGCTGCTGCTGTTCTACGGCGTCGTCCTCTCCGCGCTGCCTTTCGCGGTCGTGGACAAGGTCAAGCAGGCGGTGCTGGGCGAGCCGCTCTGGCCGGCATACGCGTACGATGGCAGGGTCCCGGTGCCGCATCCCTCGGCAGCGGCGCAGTGCATCGCGGCCGCAGTGGAGGCGCTGCTGCTTTTCCTCGGCACCGCGGTGGTCATCGGCTTCCTGTCTTTCGCTTATCGCCACCTCGCCAGCAGCCCCGACGGCCGGCGCCGCAGGAGCGAGAGCGCGGTGGCATTCTGATCTGCTAGGGTCGTCGCCTCTTGCGACGGAGGAGACGATGCGGCTTCCCATGACCGGCGCCTGCCAGTGCGGCGCGGTGCGCTACGAGATCGCGGCGCCGCCGGT
>DASVOY010000490.1:0-2031 GCA_036383115.1 Allostellaceae bacterium | reverse complement strand
TGCAGGAGCGACAGCGGCTTCTCCGGCGGGCGCGGCGCGGCGGGGGCGCGCAGGGCGGCCGGTCGCGTGGCGGGATCGATGGCGCTCATGCTCAATCCTCCTGTTCAGCACCGGCGCCGTTCACGCCGCCAGGCGAGGCCGCCATGCATACCCCGGCCGCGACGGCAAATCTAGGGCGAATCCCCTAAAGTTGCGGTCATGCGCCCAAGGCTCGGTCGAGGAAGTCGAGCCGGTCCTGGCCCCAGAAGGGCTCGTCGCGGAAGACATAGGTGGGCGCGCCGAACACCTGCCGCTGGAGCGCCTCTTGCGTCAGCGCCTCGCAGCGGGAAGCGGCCTCCGGCGCCTCGGCCGCCGTCACCGTCTCGGCGCCGTCGAGCCCGCAGGCATCGGCGATCGCGCGCAACGTCGCGGGGTCGGCGATGTTGCGCTCCTCGGCCCACACGGCCCGCTGCAACGCGCCCGCGAGGCGGAACTGCGCGGCGGCGGGAGAGGCGAGGATGAGCCTCGAGGCAAGATCGGCGGACGCGGGAAAGAATTTCGGGTGGAGGTTCAGCGCGACGCCGAGGAATTTCCGCCAGCGCTCGAGTTCGACGAGCCGGTAGGCCTGGCGCTGCGGCGCGCGCTTGGCCAGCGGCAAACCACCCGAGGCCGGAAAGATCTTGCCGAAATCCACGGGCTTGCAGTGGATCGCTGCGCCGTGTCGCTTCGCGATCGCGCCAAAACGCTCGTGGCCGAGATATGTCCAGGGCGAGACGGGCGTGAAATAGTAATCGATGATCTTGTCGGCCATGCTCACCCTCTCTTGCGCAGCTCGCGCCGCATCACCTTCCCGGTCGCCGTCATCGGCAGCGCGTCGACGAACTCGACGAGGCGCGGATATTCATGCGCGGCAAGCCGCGTCCTGACGAAGTCCTGGATCTCGCGCGCGAGGGCCGGCGTGCCGCTGCAGCCTTGCTTCAGCACCAGGAACGCCTTCACCGCCTCGGTGCGCACGGGATCGGGCACGCCGACCGCGGCGGCGAGCGCAACGGCCGGGTGCTTCATCAGGCAGTCCTCGATCTCGCCGGGGCCGATGCGGTAGCCCGCGCTGGTGATGACATCATCGCTGCGGCCCTGGAACCAGAAATAGCCCTCCGCGTCCTGCCGCCCGAGATCGCCGGTCAGCAGGAAATCGCCGGCGAATTTCGCTTCGGTGGCACCGGGATTGCCCCAATATTCGAGGAACATCACGGGGTCGCCGCGGCGGATGGCGATGTGCCCGTTCTCGCCGGGCGGCAGCGGCGTGCCCTGCTCATCGACGATGCGCACATCGTGTCCCGGCACGGCGCGGCCCATCGATCCAGCGCGTAGGGGATAGAGCGGCGCGTTGTTGGCGACGACGAGGTTGCACTCGGTCTGGCCGTAGAACTCGTTGATGGTGACGCCGAACGTGGCGCGGCCCCAGTCGAGGAGCTCGGCCCCGAGCGTCTCGCCGCCGCTGCCGATGCTGCGCGGCGCGACGCCCGGGCGGCGCCGCGGCTCGCCGAGCTGGCGCATCAGCTTCAACGCGGTGGGCGGCATGAAGGCGTTGCGAACCTGGTGCTTCGCCATAAGGGCGAAGGCCTCTTCCGGATCGAATTTGCGCGCGCGATAGGCGAGGACCGGCACGCCGTGGTGCCAGGCCGGCATCAGCACATCGAAGAGCCCGCCGATCCACGCCCAATCGGCCGGCGTCCAGAACAGGTCGCCGGGCTGTGGGAAGAACTCATGCGGCATCTCGACCCCCGGCAGGTGCCCCAGCAGCACGCGATGGGCATGGAGCGCGCCTTTCGGGTTACCGGTGGTGCCGGAGGTGTAGATGATCACCGCGGGATCGTCGGCCGCGGTGTCGACCGGCGCAAAGTTGGAGCTGGCGCGAAGCAGCTCGCCATGGAAATCGATCGCGCCGGCGCCGCCGCCGGAAATCGCGAAGACCGCGCGGAGATCGGGGAGGCGCTCACGGATGGCGGCGATCTTGGCGAGACCGGCCTCGTCGGTGACGAGCGCCCGGGC
>DASVOY010000489.1:0-3447 GCA_036383115.1 Allostellaceae bacterium | reverse complement strand
CTCGCATGGGCCGTGCCCGTCGCGCTGCATTGGGCTTATGACTTTCCGCCGCTGCTGCTCAGAAGCGACGAGACGCAGCAATGGCCGGGACTGGTCTGGCTCACGGTCATCAGCCTGTCGGCCATCCTGGCGATCTTTCTCTGCAACCGGATCCTGCCCGCGGCAGCGGCGGCCGATCAAGCCTCCGGGCGCGACCGGCGGCCGGCGGCAGCGGCAGGGCCGCTGATCGTGGGCGGCGCGGCTCTCATCGCGGCCGGCCCGCTGCTCGGTGCCGTGCTCTACGCGCTCGAGCCGGGCGAGCTGCCCTGGAGCCGGCTGACGCTCGTCGTGCTGCCGCTGCTGCTCGGCGCGGATCTGCTGAACACCGGCCTGCGCCGCCGCGGCATCGTTGCCTGGTCCTGGGCCCTGGCGCTCGCCAGGATGCCGAGGCGCCCCTAAGCTTGCCCTTTGCCGGGTATCGGCCTATCTAGGAGAGACGGGCCGCAAACCGGGTGCAGCAGAGAAGCGATGGGCGACGGTTTTCAGTATCTCGATATCGTCGTCTTCGCGGTGATCGCCGGCTTTCTCATCCTGCGCCTAAGGGGCGTGCTCGGGCGCCGCACCGGCAATGAGCGTCGGCGCGATCCCATCCCTACGCCGAAGCCCGGCACCGCGCCGGAAAAGGTGGCGTCGATACCTTCGCGCAACCGTCCCGCCGGCATCGCACCATCGGGCGCCGCAGCGGTCGCGTCGGCTCTGGCCGCCCTCAAAGCCGCCGATCCCGGCTTCGACGAGAAGAGCTTCCTGGCCGGCGCGCGTGGCGCCTTCGAGATCATCGTCAATGCCTTCGCCAAGGGCGACACCGCGGCGCTTCAGCCGCTGTTGAACGAGGCGGTGTATGCCTCGTTCAGCGGCGCGATCAGTGCTCGCCAGGTGCAGCGCGAGACGCTGCAGACGACCCTCCTGACGATCAAGGCGACGGAAACCGCCGCGGCGGAGCTCGAGGGCGACACCGCCTTCGTGACCGTGAGATTCGTCTCCGATCAGATCAACGTCACGCGTGCCGCCGACGGCACCGTCATCGACGGCGATCCCGACCGCGTCGTCGAGAAGACCGATCTCTGGACGTTCTCGCGCTCCCTGCGCTCGCGCGACCCCAACTGGACGCTCGTCGCCACCAGCAGCCCCTGAACGTCGTCGCATGACGCACCTTCGGGCCGCGGCAGGCGGCCTGCTCCTCGCCCTGTCGCTCCTTGGCGCCTGTGTGCCGCGTGGGCCCGATCGGCTCACACTCGCCCCGACGCGCTTTGCCGACCTGCCCGGCTGGGAGCAGGACGATCTCGGCGCTGCGCTCGCCGCCTTCAACCGCTCTTGCGCCCTCGTCCTGTCGGGAAAGCAGTCGCCGCAGGCCCCGCTCGGCCCCAACGGCATCGCCGGCACCTTCGCGGATTGGCAGCCGCCCTGCGCCGCGGCGGCGTCTCTCGGCGGCGCGGACGCGGCGGCGCAACGCCAGCTCTTCGAGACCTGGTTCACGCCCTACAAGGCCGGCAACAACGGCCGCTCGGAGGGCCTCTTCACCGGCTATTACGAGCCCGAGCTGCGCGGCGCGCGGCAGCCCGGCGGCGTCTACACCACGCCGCTGCTGCGGCGGCCGTCCGACTTGGTCATGGTCGATCTGGGCCTGTTCCGAACGGCCTGGCGCGGCGAGCGCATCGCCGGCCGCGTCATCGACGGGCGCCTCAAGCCGATCGAGAGCCGCAGCGAGATCGAGCGCGGCGCGCTCGACCGCCAGGGCCTCGCCTTCGTCTGGGTCGACGACCCCGTCGACGCCTTCTTCCTGCACATCCAGGGCTCAGGCCGCATCCGCCTGCCCGACGGCTCGCTGGTGCAGGTCGGCTATGACGGCCAGAACGGCCAGCCCTATGTGCCCATCGGAAGGCTGCTCGTCGAGCGCGGCGTGCTCGACCGCGACAGCGTGTCGATGCAGGCGATCCGCGCCTGGATCAAGGCCAATCCTGAGGCCGGCGCGGCACTCATGGCGGAGAACCCGTCCTATGTCTTCTTCCGCGAGGTCCAGGGCGAGGGGCCGGTGGGCACGCAAGGCGTGGTGCTGACCGCCGGGCGAAGCCTTGCCATCGACCGCGACTTCGTGCCGCTCGGCGTTCCGGTTTGGCTCGACGCCGGCGACGATACCGGCCGGCTGGAGCGGCTGATGGTGACGCAGGACACCGGCGGCGCCATCCGCGGCCCGGTGCGCGGCGACGTGTTCTGGGGCTTCGGCGCGGAAGCCGAGACGCGCGCCGGCGCGATGAAGGCGCGGGGCGAATATTATTTCCTGCTGCCGAAGACGGTCACCGTACCGCTGTCCTGACCGGCAAGTCGTTGGGTGCCGCCAATCTGTAGAATTTGTCTAAATAGCGCGCCGTAACTCGAACTTAATTCGACATGGGAGACAAGGGGCGACGACAACGCCGCCTCGGCGGCAGCCTGCGGGACACCCGCAACTGAGAGGCCCCATGCGCAAAATAATCTTCGGCGTGGTGCTGTGCACCACTCTCGCGGCCTGCGTCACCAGATACGAGACCCGGGTCCAACCGATGCCCCAGGGCTATGTCGTGCCCCCGGCCGCCCAGCAGGGCTATGCCGTGCCGGCTCCGCAGCCGGTCCCACAAGCCTATGTCGCGCCCGCTCCGCAGCCGGTACCGCAGGACTATGCCCCTCCCGGCACCATCGGTGCGAACAAGACCACCGGCGGCGCGCTGGTCGGCGCCGGGGTCGGCGGCCTCATCGGCTCGAAACTGGGCCATGGCAAAGGGAAGGACGTCGCGACCGTGCTCGGCGTCATCGCCGGCGGTCTCCTCGGCTCGCAGGTCGGAGCCTCGCTTGACCGCGCAGACCAGGCGCAACTGCACACCACGACCGTGACCGCCCTTGAGACTGCGCCGCCCGGCCAAGCCCTGCCGTGGAGCAATCCGAATACGGGCAATTACGGCAGCGTCGTGCCTCAGGGCGTGTACCAGACGGCGGACGGCCAGTACTGCCGGGAGTTCCAGCAGACCATCGTCGTCGGCGGCCAGCAGGAGCATGGTTTCGGCAAGGCTTGCCGGCAGCCGGACGGCAGCTGGAAGGTCGTGCAATAGCGTATTCGCGCCAGAGCCTTCCGGCGTCCATACGGGTTACGGGCGCGCGTCCGGAGCGGCTTTCGGATGCGCGCCCGCCTTGCATGGCTCCTGAAGTCGATCAAATGTTACAGAGGACGCGATTTGCGGAATTGATTCTTTAAATCGCCCGTTGTAACTCCGACTTGATTCCGCGTACGCCACGTAGGGACTAAGAAGGCGGTCCTGCCCGCAAGGCGAACGGCCGCGCAGCAAGCCTGCCACGGAGAAGAACATGCGCAAGATCATTTCCACATTGGCGCTGTGCACCGCGCTTGCGGCCTGCGCCCAGCCGGGTGGGCCGGGCTAC
>DASVOY010000488.1:0-2366 GCA_036383115.1 Allostellaceae bacterium | reverse complement strand
GACGACGGTCCGGCCGACCACGATGGCGGCCGCGGGCAGCGGCTGGTGGATGACGACGCTCTGCTCGCCATGGACGACGCGCTTCCAGTCGATGCCGCTTTCCGGGTTCTTGGCAAACTGGCCGGGATAGGCCAGCACCGTCGCCATGGTCGGCAGCGCCTTCAGCCCCTCCTCGTAGACGAAGCGCAGCTGCGCGCGATCCATCGGATCGGCGCCGAAGCCCAGGCCCAGCGCGTAGAGGATGGTGTCCTTCGCCCCGTAGCTGTGCTCGATGTCGGCGAAGGGCCAGTTCTTCAAGCGCTGATAGTCGAGAGCCATGGCGCGCGCTCCGGTCAAACGGGATCCCAGCTGAAGATGTCGCCCGAGCGGTCGAGCGGATAGAACGCGGTCTTGAGCGCCGGCATGGCGTGCTCGGCGATCGACTGCGGCGTCCAACCCTCGCCGCGATGGATCGAGCGGATCGGTCGCGGCTGGCTCATCAGGAAGATCTCGTTCTTGCGCACGGCGAAGATCTGGCCGGTGACGTCTTTCGAGAGATCGCTGGCGAGATAGGCCGCGAGCGGCGCGATCTTCCCGGCCGTCATAGTCTTGACCCGCTCGACCCGCGCCTTCTCCTCCGGCGTGTCGGTCGGGATGGTGCCGATGAGCCGGCTCCAGGCGAAGGGCGAGATGCAGTTGGAGCGCACATGGTAGCGCGCCATGTCGAGGGCAATCGACTTGGAGAGGCCGACGATGCCCATCTTGGCGGCGGCGTAATTGGCCTGGCCGAAATTGCCGACGAGGCCGGAGGTCGAGGTGAAGTGGATGAAAGAGCCGCTCTCCTGCTCGCGGAAATGCGAGGCGGCGGCGCGAGACATGTAGAAGCTGCCCATGAGATGGACCTTGATGACCATCTCCCAGTCGACATGCGACATGCGGTGGAAGATGCGGTCGCGCAGGATACCGGCGTTGTTGACGACGCAATCGACACGGCCGAAGGCGTCGAGCGCGGTGGCGATGATGCGTTCGGCCCCGGCGGGATCGGCGACGCTGTCCGCGTTGGCGACGCCGGTGCCGCCGACGGCGCGGATTTCGTCGACCACCTCCTGGGCCGGGCCGGTGTCGGGATTGCCCTCGCCATCGGCGCCGCTGCCGAGATCGTTCACCACCACACGGCCGCCCTCGCGCCCGGCCAGCAGCGCGATCTCGCGGCCGATGCCGCGCCCGGCGCCCGTGACGACGATCACCTTGCCGTCGAGGCATTTCGCCTGAACCATCGGCCACCTTCCTCCGCTTCGTCTGTTGGGCGGTCGCACCGCCGCCCTTGGGCGCTCAGCCTAAAGCAGCGCCTCGCCACTATGCAACCGCGCGACAAGGTGAATTCGCGTCGACCGCGATCGGGCCGCGCGTTGTTCGCGCGAAACTTCGACGGCGGAACTCTGCTTAAGAGTTCGCCTTTCGCAGCAGGGGACCCAACCAAACCGCGTGGAAAAAAGAGGGATCTGGCGAATGTCGGGCCTTGGAACTGAAGCCGAGCCGAGCAATGCTGCAGAATCGATGGCAAACACGATGCCGGTGGCGCCGGACCGCCATGGCGCCGGCTCGCCGCCGGCATTCCCGCACGCGCTGGTGACCGCGTCGCCCGCCTATTACGACGATACGCTATTCGCGGCCAAGCGACAGGAATACCGCTTTGGCGGCGTCGCCGACCGCATGAAGTTCGCGCCCTTCATCGGCCCACGGGATCGCGTCCTCGATTTCGGCTGCCGCGGCGGCTATCTGCTGGCCAACTTCGAGTGCGGCGAGCGGCTCGGGATCGAGCCCAGCCCCCGTTTCCGCGAGGAGTGCGCCGAGGCCGGCGTGCCCGCGGTGCCGACGCTCGGTGAAGTGCCCGATCAATGGGCGGATGTGCTGATCTCGCACCACGTGCTCGAGCACGTGCCCTCGCCCTACGAGACGCTGATGGCGCTCCGGCGCAAGGTGCGGCCGGGCGGGACGGTGGTGTTCGTCGTGCCCTGCGAATCCGTCAAGACCGCCTATGATCCCGGCGATCCGCACAACCATCTCTTCACCTGGAGCCCGCTCAACCTCGGCAACCTGTTCAAGGCGGCGGGCTATCGGGTGCTGAGCGCCGAGGCTTGCTTCCACCGCTGGCCGCCCAAGGGCTCGCTGCTGCAGCGCTGCCTCGGCTGGAAGGCCTTCCATGCGCTGAGCTGGGCTTATGGCCGGCTCTTCACCCGCCTCTCCCAGACCATCGTCGTCGCGACTCCTGCCGGCGAAAGAGGCTGACGCCCGCTACGGCGCCTCTTGCGCGCACGGCCTTCTTCGGGTCCTGATAGGCGCTCGAGCCCTATGGGAAGGCACCACGATGGGACCGCTCGCAGGCT
>DASVOY010000487.1:0-4762 GCA_036383115.1 Allostellaceae bacterium | reverse complement strand
TCGACACCACCTTGCGCGACGGCGAGCAGTCGCCCGGCGCATCGATGAATCTCGACGAGAAGATCAGGATCGCGCTCTTGCTCGAGGAGATGGGCATCGACGTGATCGAGGCCGGCTTCCCGATCGCGTCCAATGGCGATTTCGAGGCGGTGAGCGAGATCGCCAAGCTGGTCAAGGACTCCACCGTCTGCGGGCTGTCGCGCTCCGGGCGGATGGACATCGACCGCGCCTGGGAGGCGGTGCAGCACGCCAAGCGCCCGCGCATCCACACCTTCATCGCCACCTCGCCGCTGCACATGAAATACAAGCTCCAGATGGAGCCGGAGCAGGTGCACCAGGCGGTGATCGACAGCGTCACCCATGCCCGCAATCTTTGTGACGACGTCGAATGGTCCTGCGAGGACGGCTCGCGCAGCGAGCACGACTTCCTCTGCCGCACCATCGAGAGCGCGATCAAGGCCGGCGCCCGCACGGTCAACATCCCGGACACGGTCGGCTATGCCGTGCCGGAGGAGTTCGCCGCGCTCATCCGCATGCTCTTCAACCGCGTGCCCAACATCGACAGGGCGGTGATCTCGGTCCATTGCCACAACGACCTCGGCCTCGCCGTCGCGAACTCGCTGGCCGCCATCGGCGCCGGCGCCCGCCAGGTCGAGTGCACGGTGAACGGGCTCGGCGAGCGGGCCGGCAACGCCTCGATGGAAGAGATCGTCATGGCGCTGAAGACGCGCCGCGACGCGATGCCGTTCACCACCGGGGTCAAGACCGAGCACATCACCCGCGCCTCGCGCCTGGTCTCGGCGATCACCGGCTTCGTCGTGCAGCCCAACAAGGCGATCGTCGGCGCCAATGCCTTCGCCCATGAGAGCGGCATCCACCAGGACGGCATGCTGAAGCATGCCGGCACCTACGAGATCATGACGCCGGAATCGGTCGGACTCACCAAGTCGAGCCTGGTGATGGGCAAGCATTCCGGGCGCCACGCCTTCAAGATGAAGCTCAAAGAATTGGGCTTCGATCTCGGCGACAACGCCATCAACGATGCCTTCCGCCGCTTCAAGGACCTGGCCGACCGCAAGAAGGACGTCTACGACGAGGACCTCGTCGCGCTCGTCGACGACGAGGTCGTGCGCGGCCATGACCGAATCAAATTCGTGTCCTTGCAGGTCGTCGCCGGCTCCAAGGGACCGCAGAGCGCCGAACTCGAGCTCGACATCGACGGCAAGCGGCAGGTGTCGAAGACCACCGGGAACGGCCCGGTCGACGCGACCTTCAACGCGATCAAGGCGATGGTGCCGCACACCGCGCGCCTGCAGCTCTATCAGGTGCATGCGGTGACCGAAGGCACCGACGCGCAGGCTGAAGTCACGGTACGGCTCGAGGAGAACGGCAAGACGGTGAACGGCCAAGGGGCCGATCCGGACACGCTGGTCGCCTCGGCGCGGGCCTATATCCACGCGCTGAACAAACTTCTCACCAAGAGGGCAAAAACGGCGCCCGCCGCCATGTCGGCGTGATGCGGGCGAGGGCTGGGGGCACCGCAAGGCGCCCCGCCAAGAGGAAAGAACTTGTCGCAATCCCAACCAGCGGATCAATAGACGAACATGTTTGGAAATCTGTTGGGCATGCTCTCCGCCGATATGGCAATCGATCTCGGCACGGCGAACACGCTCGTATACGTGAAAGGCCGCGGCATCGTGCTGAACGAGCCGTCGGTCGTCGCAATCGCCAGCGTCAAGGGCCGCAAGCAGGTCCTCGCCGTCGGGGACGAGGCCAAGATGATGCTGGGACGCACGCCCGGCAACATCCAGGCCATCCGCCCATTGCGCGACGGCGTGATCGCCGATTTCGAGGTGGCGGAGGAGATGATCAAGCACTTCATCCGCAAGGTGCACAACCGCCGCAGCTTCGCCAGCCCGCAGATCATCGTCTGCGTGCCGTCCGGCTCGACCGCGGTCGAGCGGCGCGCCATTCAGGAATCTGCGGAAAGCGCCGGCGCGCGGCGCGTCTTCCTCATCGAGGAGCCGATGGCCGCGGCGATCGGCGCCGGGCTGCCGGTGACCGAGCCCACGGGGTCGATGGTCGTCGACATCGGCGGCGGCACCACCGAGGTGGCGGTGCTGTCCCTGGGCGGCATCGTCTATTCGCGCTCGGTGCGCGTCGGCGGCGACAAGATGGACGAGGCGATCATCGCCTATATCCGCCGCAACCATAACCTGCTCGTCGGCGAGTCCAGCGCCGAGCGCATCAAGAAGGAGATCGGCTCGGCCTGCATGCCCGAGGACGGCGAGGGCCGGGTGATGGAGATCAAGGGGCGCGATCTCATGAACGGCGTGCCCAAGGAGATCGTCATCAGCGAGCGCCAGATCGCGGAGAGCCTCGCCGAGCCGGTCGGCGCCATCGTCGAGGCGGTCAAGGTGGCGCTCGAGCACACCGCACCCGAGCTCGCCGCCGACATCGTCGACAAGGGTATCGTGCTGACGGGGGGCGGCGCCCTTTTGGGCAATCTCGATTACGTCCTGCGGCACGCCACCGGGCTTCCCGTATCGATCGCCGACGACCCTCTTTCGTGCGTGGCGCTGGGCACCGGACGGGCGCTCGAAGAAATGAAAACCCTAAAGAACGTTTTAATCAGCATGTACTAGGCTGCGGCTTCCATGTAACGTCGGGGTTGAATATTTGGATGCCGGCTGGGCGCCGCCCTCCGGCCAGGTGGAGCAGGTCGTTTGAGGGAGCGTTCGGGAGCGGTCGACAGGCTGACGGCGCCGGTCAGGGCAGCAGCACAAAGGGCTGCCGTCCCGTTCCTGATCTTTCTCTCCGCCATGTTCATCGTGCTCGGCAAGGCCGATATCGTGGTCTTCGAGCGTTTGCGGGTCGGCGTTGCCGACGCTGCGTCGCCGATCCTTCAGGCCGTGGCGCAGCCGATCGCGACGGCGGCGGCGGGCGTGCGCAACATCCAGGCCATGTTCGGCGTCTACCAAGAGAACCAGCGCCTGCATGAAGAGAATGCCCGCCTATTGCAGTGGCAGGAAGTGGCTCGACGCCTCGAGGCGGAAAACGCGCAACTCCGCGGCCTGGTGAGATTCGCGCCGGAGAACGCGGTGCGCTACGTGTCGGCACGGGTCATCGGCAACTCGGGCGGCGGCTTTGCCCGCAATGTCCTGGTCAACGCCGGCAGCCGCGATGGCGTGGCGCGCGGCCAAGCCGCGGTCACGGGCGAAGGGCTCGCCGGCCGTGTCACGGAAGTGGGCGAGCGCGCCGCGCGCATCCTGCTCCTCACCGACCTCAACTCCCGCATCCCGGTGGTGCTCGAGGACAGCCGGCAGCGCGCCGTGATGGCCGGCGACAACTCCGACGAGCCGCGCCTCCTTTATGTGCCGGCGAATGTGCAGGTGAAGGTCGGCGAGCGGATCGTCACCGGCGGCGCCGGCGGCGTCTTCCCGCCGGGATTGCCGGTAGGCGTCGTCGCCTCGACGGATGGCGGCGTCATCCGCGTCGAGCCTTTTGCCGAGCTGTCGCGCCTCGAGTACGTCCGTGTCGTCGATTTCGGGCTCGAAGGCGTGCTGCCGCAGAGCGCGGTGCCGCTTCCCAAAGCGCCCAAGGGGGTCAGGGTCGTCGATCCCGACTTGACGCGGTGAGCCGGCGATGGCGTTCGGGTTCTTCCAGCGCGACGCCGGCCTGCCAACCCGGCTCATCCCGGTCACGACCACGGTCCTGTTCGCCATCATCTCGGTCGTGCCCTTGCACATTCCCGGCTTTGCCGTGGTCACGCCGGCCTTCGCGCTGATGGCGGTCTATCACTGGACGGTCTACCGCTCGGATCTGCTGCCGCCGATCGCGGTGTTCGGCGTCGGCCTCCTGCTCGATGTCCTCAACGCCACGCCCTATCTCGGCACTTCCTCGCTCTCGCTGCTGCTGGTGCGCTCGGCGCTGCTGAGCCAGCGGCGGTTCCTGATCAATCAGCCGTTCCCGATCGTGTGGTCCGGCTTCCTGCTGGTGACCGGCGCGGTCTTCTTCTTCGAGTGGGCGGTGGTGAGTTTCGTGCATACCGGGCCGCTGAGCGCGCAGCCCTTCATCTTCGGCGCAGTGCTGACGGTGGCGAGCTTCCCGGTCGGCAGCTATCTCCTGGCGCGGACGCAGCGCAGCTTCCTGATGCGGGTGTGAGATGGATCGCGACAACAACCGCACCCAGCTGCTGACCCGCCGCGCCGCGCTGCTCGCGGGGGGACAGGTCGCGCTGCTCGCCACGCTCGCTGGGCGCATGTACTACCTGCAGGTCATGCAGGCCGACCGCTACGCCATGCTGGCCGACGAGAATCGCATCAACATACGCCTGGTGGCGCCGCCGCGCGGGCGCATCCTCGACCGCTTCGGCGCGATCC
Source organism: Allostellaceae bacterium (assembly GCA_036383115.1). Classification (GTDB taxonomy): domain Bacteria; phylum Pseudomonadota; class Alphaproteobacteria; order ATCC43930; family CGMCC-115725; genus DAHUYF01. The sequence goes on along the minus strand of DASVOY010000487.1, from coordinate 380 downwards.
TTGCCGACAATCGGCCGACCTACCGGGTCGTGCTCGTGGCCGAGCAGGCGGGCGACATCCTGTCGACGCTCGATGCCGTCGGCACCTTGATCCCGGTCAGCGACACGGATCGGCGCCGCGTGCTGCGCGATATCCGCCGCAAGCACAGCTTCGTGCCGGTCATGATCCGCGAGAATCTGACCTGGGAGGAAATGGCGCGCATCGAGGTCAACACGCTCGAGCTGCCGGGCGTGTCGATCGAGCAAGGCTTGATCCGCCATTATCCCTTCGGCGAGGAGGCCTCGCACGTGCTGGGCTACGTCGCCGCCGTCTCGGAAAAGGAGCTCACCGGCGATGATCCGCTGCTCGAGCTCCCCGACTTCCGCATCGGCAAGAAGGGC
>DASVOY010000486.1:0-1933 GCA_036383115.1 Allostellaceae bacterium | reverse complement strand
GGCGCGCTCGATCTGCTCGTCTATGGTGTGGTTGGCGCGGCGCAGGCGGTCCCAGAGGATGTCGAGCGAGTCGAGCGACGCCTGGAAGAATTCGTCCTCGCCAAACTCGGGCTGCGGCGGCACGGCGAACTTATCGTCGGCGGTGGCGTCGGTGAAGCGGGCGACACGCGTCCAGTCCTGGCGCCAGCGCAGGCGGTCGCCATCCTCCACCGCCGGGAGCTCGGGGTGGAAGTCGATGAGCAGCGGCAGCAGGTAGGAGGCGGAGACCTGGGCGAAGGCGGCGGCGGTTTCTTCGGCGGGGAAGCGCACCTCCAGCGGGCAGGAGGTGCCGAACATGGTGAAGAGCTGCTTGTCATCGGTCGCGCCGAGGGTGCGGCGGTTGACCCAGGTGGAGTGTTCGAGCGAGCCGACACCGGAGGCATCGGCGATGCGCTGGAAGAGGTCGATGCCGACGATACGCGCGCTGTCTTCGTCGTTGCCCATGGCGGTGCGCCCGACGAGATAGACTTCGTTGGCGATGGGATCGTCGGTCAGGTGGTAGCCGTTGTTGAGTAGCCACTTGGTGTAGCTGCCGTGCTGCACACCGGCGACGTGGCTCAGCGCCAGCAGCTCCAGCAGACAGGCGGCGGCGTTGCTCTTGCGCCAGCTGACGTCGTTGACGGTGGCGCCGCGGATGTGCTCCGGCAGCATGCAGAAGAGGTTGATGCGCTGCAGGTACTGGCGGCTCAGCAGGATCTCGCGCACCATGACGGCGACGTCGGGCAGGATGCCGCTGCCGGTGCCGCCGCCGAGGAACGCCACGATGTTGACCTGCATCTCGCTGAGCTGGCGCTCGTTCTGGTCGGTTCCCAGGCGCTCCAGCGCGCCAAGGGCGGATTCGATGGTCTGCACGATGCGCTGGTGGTTGTAGGCGGCGGCGATGTGGCCGTTGTTGCGGATGCCGCCCGCGCCGTTGGCGAAGTATTGCGGCACCTTGGGGGGAATGAAGGTGTGCTCCAGGCGGTCGGGGGGCAGGGGAGTGCTGTAGGAGATGCCAGCGGGGACGGCGATGTGCAGATCGAAGACCTGCAATTCGCCCGCGTGCTCCTGGTAGAACTCGATCTGCGGCCCGGGCTTCTCGTCGGTGTCGATGTAGACGAGCGAGACGCGCCGCCGGTCGGTGGGCGTGAGGGTGAGCAGGTGGCGGCTCAATTCGAGGCCCGCCTTGGCGGGTGTGCTGCCGAGCATGATGACCAGCGTCGGTGTCTTGATGCGCGGCTCCGCAATCGTGCGGGAGACTTGCGAGAGTAGCTTGTCTCGCTCCATAGACTGCCTCATTCCCTCACTGCAAACTAGAAAATAGAATGCCGGCGGTTAAAACCGCGCCTGAAGGCACTTCGTGCCGCAAAGTCCGCCTGCGCGGACTAGGGTTAATGTAGAGTTCATTAGATGCCGCCGAAGAGGCTGTCGTTGCCTCCGCCGCGCGATGACGAGCCGGAGCGCGCGCGTGTCGGGCTGCGCGAGCCGGTGCTGCGCGATGTGCGCGACGTGCGGGTGGATGTCTTGCTGCGGGCGGGATTGCTCGACCGGCCGCGTGGGGCGCCTCTGCCGTCGCGTGGCTCGCGGGTATCCGCCGAGATGGTGTAGGTGACGCCGTCGCTCTCGCCGTCGAGTCCGCGCCGGTCGCCGCCTCCGCCGGGACGGTAGAGCAGGACGCGGTGCGCGGCGTACTGGTCGGAGAGCCTGCCCGCGCCGCTCGACCAGCGACGGCCCTCCGGTCCGACTGCGCGCGCCTCGATCAGCCCGCCACGCTTGAAGCGGAATTGCAGCCCCGGCGTCTTGAACGTCTCACGCGAGGTCAAGACGTTGCGGTGCAGGAACCAGGCCAGCGGACTACGCAACGTGCGGCGGAAGGCTTGGGCGCGGGTGGTCTTGCCCTGAGCGCTGGTGCTGC
>DASVOY010000485.1:0-6975 GCA_036383115.1 Allostellaceae bacterium | reverse complement strand
CAAAAAAGTCATTTGAGTGTGCAGGACACGAGAGGAGATGCTGAGCCAATGTTGTCCCGACCCGGTGAACCGCGCCGTTCTCTATGTCAGTCGATCTTGTGACGCTAATGCCCCAGCATCCGAGTTGCCGTGGACTGCCAGCGCCCTACCAGGAGCTAGCCCAGGACGATGACACCCAGCTTTCCGGCTCACTACAAGTTGTTCACGCTGAGGCGCGGAGAGACGTTCCATGGAAGCGGGAACGGTCGCGGGCTCTATCCGGTTCGAAGTCCGGTTGTGGGTGCTTGTGCGACGAATGGGTTAGGCGAACGCCGCGCGGATTGCCCCGCTTCGGACACGCGGTTGCGGGCAGAGAGCCACTTTCAGCGCCAGTACGCAGAGCGAAGTCGTTCCGGTCGTTGAGCTGGTACTTCCGCCGCTCGCCTTCAGCTCGGCCAAAGTGCCGCATCGTCCGCGGGCCGCGCTCGAAAACGCCGTTGCCGTCTCACTCCGGAGAGTGGGGCCGTTTGACGTTGTCCACTCGCGGCAGGACGGCGAAAAAGCCTTCGTTCGGGCAGAAATCGCGGTAGTCGTCATCCGGCGAGCGGCCGTCGAGCCACCGCCGACACCGGCGCCACGCCGTGCATTCGAGGCAGCCGAGCTCGGCCTCGCGCAGGACGGCACGCATCAACGGACTCTCCGGCGCCGCGATGCCGAGCCGTTCCGACATGCGCGAGAACAGCAGCATCCGTTGCAAGATCTTGTCGAGCAATACGCGCCGCGGCTCAAGACGCCCGATGCGCTCGCACAGGCGTGCCAGCACGATCATTCGCCCGAGTACCCCGCCGGCAGCGGGCGGCACAGGAGTATCGATGTCGTTCATGGCCACCCCCAGTCAGCCCTGTACGCCGTCAATGCCCCTCGAGGTCGCCAATTCGGTAAGGATGCCGCAGGGCTTTCGGAACGAAGAGTCCGAAGCAGTGGCTTCCGAGCAGCGCAGCTCGTCGAGCGCCTCGGCATTGGGGCAAAATGCGCGGTAGCTCCCCGGCACGTCACGCGAAGCAAGCCAGGCGCGGCATTGGCGCCAATCGGCACACTCGCCGCAGCGCCATTCCATCGCCCGCAACGCCTCCGCCACGGCCGGGCTGCGTGGTAGTGTGGCGCGGTCGATGCCCAGGCGCTGCATCATTTTGGCCAGTTGCTGGGGCGTGCGCGGGTGCGCCCGCATGAGCCGGGGCACATCGCTGGGAGCGATGCCGCTGTCGATCAGCACGCGGTCGAGTTCGCCATGCTGGCGGAGATTGTCCAGCTCGCGCCGAAGCCGTGACCGCTCGCGCCAGCCTTCGACCGTGAGCAATATCCAGCCCGGCAGCTGCGTCATGGAAGCGAACGCTTTGCGGACCCGCCCGCGAGCGCTCGATGGAGACAAATCGGCCATCATCGAATCCTCCGTCCTTACCAAGCGTTTGATTTATCGTCTGATCAATTCTGCGACGGAGCATTGATCTGGATCAATGGCGACGAGCTTCACTGGCCCCGTTCCAAGTCAGCAACCAGGCCACGCGCAGACCTTCGTTAGCGCTGATCCACGCTGTCAGGCGGCCCTGCGTGGGTTCTCGCTTGCGGTGGCTAGGCCCCGCTCTCGCGCACCAGCACCGCCAGCACCGATCGCCATGCCCGAGCGGCGAGGCTTTCGGTGCTGCCTTTGATCACCAGGCGGCCGCGCAGCACGCGCGGCGGCGCGTCGGTCGCGTGCTCCGGCTCGAGCACGATGCGGTAGACCGCGCGTTCCGGCACCAATTCGCCCTGGCGCGTCTCGCGCACGGGGATGGCGCCGCCGAAGCGCGAGGCGAGATAGGCCTCGGGCAGGACGCGGGTGTTGGCGCGATCGATCGCCGTGACGCGCGCCTTGAGCGCGGAGAGAAAGCCGCTGTCGGGATAGAAGGTCGCGGCATTGCCGACGGCGATGCGGTGCAGGTCGGATTCGTAGACATAGGCGTCGATCTCGCCCTGGCCGACATCGACGACCGAGAGCAGCCGCGTCTTCGGCGCGACCCATAGGCCCGGCCGCAGATCGTCGGCGACATCGACGACGCGACCCGCCAGGGGCGACGTCACGTGGAGCCGCGCCGCCGCATCGGCATAAGTGCGGTACTGGGCATAGGCGGCCTCGTATTCGTGCTCGGCGACGCGACTGCGCGCCAAGAGATCGGGCGCCACACCTTGCGTCTGGATCTGCCATTGGAGCACGGCGATGTCCGTTTGCGCCTGTTCCATCTTGAAGGTCAGATCCGGCGATTCGAGCTCGATGAGCAAGTCGCCCTTGGCGACGGTGGCACCCTCGCGAAGGCTGATGGCGGCGATCCTTGTACCTTGCTCTGGCGCGAAGACCTTTTCCTCGTGGGCGCTGCGGAACAGGGCCGGCGCCTCGACCGCCGAACGCCACGGCACGAACAAGGCGAGCAACAGCAGCAGCGCCGCGCCCGCGCTCAGCAGCGGCCGCCGACCCGGCCGCAGCCTGCCGCGGAGCTGCCATAGCGCCGCCGCTTCCACCCAGACGGGGCGAACGATGAAATAGCCGACCTCGACGGCCGCCAATCCGATGCCGAGGAGCTTGATCGTGAAGTGATAGACCAAGGCGGCGATGCCGAGGAACAGTGAGAGGCGGTAGAACCAGGTGCAGAAGGCAAAGGCGATGACAAAGCGCCGGCGACCCGGCGGCAGCTCTTCCGGCGCTGGGTCGCCCAGGGCCAGCAGGCGCTCGCGCAGCCACCAGCGCGCGAGCGCGAAGGCGCGCGTATGTAGATTGGGCATCTCGAGCCAGTCGGAGAAGACGAAATACCCGTCGAAGCGCATGAACGGGCTGAGGTTGATCAGCAGCGTGCTGACCCATGTGGTGGTGCTGACGAGGAAGGCGGCACTGCGCATCGGCCCATCCGGGAGAAAACTCCAGGCGAAGGTCGCGAAGACGGCGCAGGTCAGCTCGGTCATCACGCCGGCGACGCCGACGGCCAGCCGCTGCCCGCGTGACGCCAGCTTCCAGCTTTCGGTGACGTCGGTGTAGAGCACCGGCCATAGCACGAGGAACGCCACCCCCATGCTCGGCACGCGGCAGCCATAGCGCTTGGCGGTGAAGGCGTGGCCGAGCTCATGCACCACCTTGAGCAAGGTCAGCGTCAGCGCGAAATACACCGCGCCCTCGATGGAAAAGAGATAGCTGAAGGTGTCGAGATACTCGTCCCAGCGCCGCGCCACCAGGTAGAGCGACAACATTGCAACGAGCAGTACGGCGAGACGGAAGGCGGCGGTGAAGACCCAGCGGATCCAGGGATATGCCGCGCCAAGCCAGCGGTCCGGGCGGACGAGCGGGATGCGCAGGAAGAGATAGTTCTTGAGCAGCCACATCGCCCAGTGCTGGCGCAGGCGCGCCGCCTTGGCGAGGAGCGACGCGGTACCCTGAGCGTCCGAGGAGCGGGTAAGGTTGTGCCCCATGAGAAAGCGGGCGACATCGCCGACATCGTCGCTTTCGAGATCGAGCGTGGTCTCGCCGCGGATGCGCTCCACTAGCGTCACGGGGTTGCCGGCATCCCAGCGCGACAATATCTCGAATTCCGGCCAGCCGATGCGAAAGAACTGGTTGCGCGCAGGATCGTGCAAGGTCCAGGTCGGCGAGCCGTCGAGCGCGCGCGGCCCGGGATAGAGCGCGAGCTCCTCGCGCAAGGGCGGCAGCAGGACACTCGATGCGGTGGCCGCCACCGCCATCAGAAGCCCACCAGCTGGCGCAGTGCGGCGAGCGGCCGCCGCATGAGGAAATAGAAGAGGCTCACACGCTGGCCGTAGATCTTGGCCGTGCCTTTGAGGCCGATGCGCGGCGCTGCCTGGCCGTCACCGAAGCTCGCCTTTAGGCGATAGGAGAGCACGCCATCGGGCGAGAGCGTCGCCTCGTAGCTGGCATAGCGCAGCACCGCGCTGATCGACCGCTCAGGCGCGACATTGAGGAAGAAAGCGACGGGTGCACCCGGCTCGAGCGTGATCGCGTCCGGCACCGACAGGCGTATCTCGAGTTCGGCGTGGTCGGGATTGGCGATGGTCAGGATGCGCTCGCCGATCGTCACGGGACGGCCGGTCCAGTCGTTCCGATCGTCGAACACGGCAATGCCGGGCCGGTCCGCCTTGACGCTGAGGCGGTCGAGCAGCGATGCGACGTAGGCGACCTCCGCGCGGCGCTGCTCCAGCCGTCCTTGCAGCGCGGCAAGCTGCGAGCGGCTCTTGTCGTCGAACAAGGATTGCTGCGCCGCCTGGCGGGACTCCGCCTCGGCGACCTCGAGCGCCTTGCGCGCCACTTCGAGCCGGTTCTGCACCGTGGCGGGGTCGAGCGTCAGCAGCAACTGATCCGCCTTCACGTCCTGATTGGGCTGCACCACGACCTGGTCGATCACGCCGTCGATCGGTGCACGCACGACCGCCGGCTCCAGCGGCACCACTTCAGCCGGCGCCAGGGCGGATTGCGTCACCGGCAGCCACAGCAGCGCAAACAGTACGGCCGCGATCGCCGCCTGTTTCCGGCGGTCGCGGAGCAACAGCGTCCGCCACGACCGGCGACGGCCGCCCCGCAGCGCGGCCCAGGCATGGCCGTAGATGTCGGCGAGCTCGACGAGCAGGCGCCCTTCGCTGTCCTGCCACGGCGGTTCCCGCGCCAGGAGCAAGGCACCCAGAGGCGCGCCGTCGCGGCCGGGGATCGGCAGCCACAGCCCCCGCGGCGGCAGCCAGTCGGCCCATTCCTCGCCGAGCTCCTTGGGCAGGTCGGCGGCGCCGACGACGCGTGCCGGCGCGCCGGCGTCGTTGCCGTCGATGGCGGCCAGCACGCGCTCGAGCCAAAGGGCGAAGGGTGCATCGTGCTCGATCGCCGGCGCGCCGGACAAGGCGAGAATGCCGCCGGCGCCTTTGGCGTCGCGCCGCCACAGCGCCGCCTGGCGATAGGGCACGAGCGCATGCGTCTCGTTGACCACGATGAAGCCCAGCTCCTCCACGCTCGCGGCACTGCGCACGCGCTTGCCAAGCTGGACCAAGGAGCCCAGCCCGAGCAGCTCGTCGTCGATGATTTCGGCACGGGCCTTCATGGTGTCATTCCGACGGCGGCGCGATTTCGATGCGCCCGCTCATGCCGGAGATGAGTTCGGGGTAAGCGTTGTCGAACGCGCCGGTGACCTTGATCGACTGGCTCACGGGGTCGACGCGGGCGCCGAGCGCGGTGATATGCGCGGGATAGTTCTTGCCGGTCTCGTCGACGCGGATGGCGAAGGCATAGCTGGGCCTGAGCCACGGCAGCCAGCGCGAGGGGGCGATGAACTCGACCTCGAGATTTCGGTCATCGAGGACATCGAGCAGGGGCTGGCCGGGGGTGGTGTATTGGAATTCACGCGCCTTCTGCTCGATGGTGACGCCGGAGAACGGCGCCGTGATCGAGCATTTCGACACGGCGGCGTCGCCGATCGCCACGTCGGCCTTCGCCTTCTCGATCTCGGCTTGCGAGACATCGAGCTCGAGCTGGCCGATCGACTTGAGATCGGCCAGCCGGCGGTTGACGGCATAGGTCTTTTCGGCCGCGAACAGAACGGCGCGTGCCTTGGCGGCCTGCGCCCGCTGCGCGACGCAATCGAAGACGATGAGCACGTCGCCCTTCTTGAAATGCTCACCGGCGCGGGTTGCGATCCGGTCGATGCGGCCCGCGTTCTCGCTGGCCAGGGTCGTGTAGTCGCGGGGCGTGAGCTGGGCGCGGATCTCCTGTGGCGCTGCCCCGCCGGGCAGGAGGGCGCTCGGCGAGGCCGGCGGCTGCGCCAGGGCCGTTCCATCGACACCGGCGCCGAGCAAGGTGGCGGCGCACAGCCCCAGCATGCGCGCCGGCCACTTGACCTCGATCATCTTGGTCACCCCCTAGATCGCCCGTCGACACCCGGCGAGGTCCGACGAGAAGCCGTATCCGCTCTGCCGTCCGTCGCCGGCGTCACCGTGCCGCGGGCCGCTGCGGTTGCAGGGTCTTGAGCAAGGCTTGGCGCTCGGTGACGAAGCCCTGCCGTCCGGCAGCCTTGAGCTGCGTCAGCAATCCGGGCTTGCCGGCGGCCGGCCCGTCGCCGCCCTGACTATGGGCCTGCTTGCCCGCCGCGCGATCGCCGTGGGCCGCGAGGAGCTCGGCGTCGGTGGCCGTGACCGCATGCCGCAGATCGACGGCGGCGCGGGGTTCACGGTCGGTGCGCTGCTCCAATCCGGGCCACGCCACGACGTTCGTATCGTCACGCTCGTCTGCATCGGCCGATCCCACGCTCGTCACCATGGTGGTGTCGCTCGACAGCGAAGGCAGCGTCAGCGCCGCTGTCCCGACCGAGAGGGCGTGTGGTCCATGCGGCGGCTTGTGGTTTATGCTCTGCAGTTCCGGCACGATATCGATGGTGCTGGTGACCGGCGTGCTGAGATTGTGCGAGGCCGCGCCATCGTTGACCATCCAGGTGATCGTGCGCGTCGGGTTCTGGTTGCCCTGCGACGGATTATTGTCGGTCGAGCTGTAGGTCACGGAGTCCAGCACCTTCTGATAGTGCTCGAGCGTGTCCTGGCCGGTGAGCGTCAGTACACCTGTGTTGGCGTTGTAGCTCGCCGTTATCGTGGTGCCGCTCGTCGCCGCGGCCAAGGTGTCGCCGCTCGAGAAGCCGGAGCTGATGCTGACCGTAGCGCCGACCAGCGTTCCGCCGCTGTCCGGATCGCTCACCATCAGACTGGGGTCGACCGCCACCGCCGGCCCGTGCTTAGCGTAAGGCTCGGTATTGCCGGCGCCCGATAGGGTCGGCGCTGTGTGTACCGCATTCACGGTGCTGAGCGTGCTCGTGGCGCTCCTCGAGGAGGCGACGCCGTCATCGACCGTCCAGCTGATCGTCCGCGTCGTGTTGCCGCCTTGCGTCGGATCGCCGTTGCCGGGGAAGCCGTAGGTGACCGAGTCGAGCACCT
>DASVOY010000484.1:0-5349 GCA_036383115.1 Allostellaceae bacterium | reverse complement strand
GGACGCGCCGTCTCGTGATCTGGATTAGCTCAACTGATGCACTTCCCGGGTCCGCATGGTCCACTCGAGCGCAGACTCGTAGGTTTCACGTGGAACACGCGATGTCCCCGGGCGGGTGTCGGACGGCGCGCTTGTAGGGCTTCTCCATGCCCTGCCGGCGAAGCTCGGGAGGGCGCGTCCCGGTGAACGAAACCGGCGCTAGCGCCACGCGCCGAAATCGAGGACGCGGCGCGCCAGCGGCACGGTGATGCGGCGGTGCTCGGCGAGCGCGGCGGCATCGAGCGCCGCCACGGCGCGCCGCGTCGCCTCGAAGGAGCGCTCGAGGTGGAGCGCCAGATACGCCACCACGTCCTCGCCGACGGCGATCTGGCGGTCGGCAAAGAGCTTGACGAGCAGCGCGCCGATGAGCGCTTCGTCGGGCGCCGCCACCGGCACCGTCGGACAGGCGAGCAGGCGGGAGCGCAGGTCGGCGAGCGCGATCGACCAGCGCGCCGGCGCCTCGCGGGCGACGACCAGGAGATGGCCGCGGCGCTCGGCCACGAGATTGTAGAGGTGGAGCAGCGGCTCAGCCGCGGTGCGCTCGGCCTCGTCGAGGATAACCGCTGCGGCATCGCCCAGCAGCGCCGGCACGCGATCGGTGGCGAGCGCGGCGGGGTCGATGCTGCGTGCGCCCGAGCGTGCCGCGAAGACGTGGGCGAGATGGGTCTTGCCGCTGCCCGCCGGCCCCCATAGCGCCAGCGCCGGCGCTGGCCATTGCGGCCAGCGGTCGAGCCAGGCGACGGCCTCGCCGTTGCACGGCGCCACCAGGAAATCGGCGCGGCCGAGCGCCGCGCGATGACCGAAATCGAGCGGCAGCTGGCTCATGGTTCGGGTCGCGGGCGGTTGGTGGGATCGTAGAGCGGGCTGGCGAGATAACGGCCAAGCGCGAAGCGGACGAGCACGCCGACCACGGCAGCCGACGGCAGGGCGATCAGCACACCAAGGAAGCCGAATATCGTGCCGAAGGCGAACAAGGCGAAGATCACCCAGACCGGGTGGAGGTGGACGCGCTCGCCGACGAATTTGGGCGCCAGCACGTTGCCCTCGAGCACTTGGCCCAGCGCAAAGACGCCGACGACCCACAGCACTCCCGATAGGGTCCCAAACTGCACGAGCGCGAGACTCAGCGCCAGCACGAAGCCGGTGGCGAAGCCGACATAGGGGATGAAGGTCAGGATACCGGCGAGGATGCCGATGATGAGCCCGAATTCGAGATGGATGGCGGTCAGCGCCACCGCGTAATAGATACCGACGCCGAGGCAGACGAGAAGCTGGCCGCGAAGGAACCCCGACAGGGTCGCATCGACGAGGCGCGCCTGCTCGCGGATGGTGGCGAGGTGATGGCGCGGCAGCCAGCTGTCGACGAGCGCGATGACCCGACGCCAGTCGCGCAGCAGGAAAAAGGCGACGATCGGCGTGACGAAGACGAGCGACAGCAGATTGGCGAGCGCGATGCTGCTGGTCAGCAGGCTCTGCACGAGCCGCGCCGTCCAGGTCGCGAGGTCGGCGAGGCCGGAGCCGATCAGGTCGCGCAGCTTGGCCACGTCCCCGGGCGCCAGCTGCTGCTCGGCGAACTGCATGAGCTGCTCGATCCGCTGCCGCGCGTCGGCGACGAGGGCCGGCACGCGCCGCACCAGCTCCGCCACCTGCAGCTGCACGACCGGCAGCAGCAGCGCGATAACCAACAGCACCGCTAGGACGAAGACCAGAAGCACGATCACGGTGCCGAGCGTGCGCTGCACATGCCAGAGTTCGAGCCGGCGCACGGCGGGGTCGAGGAAATAAGCGATGACAGAGCCGGCGACGAAAGGCAGCAGGATCGGGCTCAGAAAGTAGATCAGCACAAAGAAGACGACGAGCGCACCGAGCCAGAAGAACGCCTGCTGCCGCTGCCCCACCGTCACGAATCCTCCTCGACGCCCGCGAGCGCGCGCGCCCAGCGCACGAGATAGCCGCCGCCCGAGACGATTGTCGTCACCGCAACGCCATAAACCAGCACGATGGCCAGGCCGAAATCCGGGATGCCGAGGCCGAGCCGCGCCAGCACCACGGCAATGAGCGCGATCTGCAGCGCAGTATTGAGCTTGCTGATGAAGAGTGGCTCCCATTTCATCGTGTGCGCCAGCGCCGTCACCAGAAGGAAGCCGCCGATGATCATCACGTCGCGGAAGACCACGAGGATGACCAGCCAGTTCGGCAGATGACCGGCGACGCCAAGTGTCACGAACATGCTGACCAGCAGCGCCTTGTCCGCGAGCGGATCGAGCAACGCGCCGAGCCGCGAGCGCTGGTTGAGCCGCTTGGCGATGAAGCCATCGACAGCGTCCGAGAGGCCGGCGGCGACGAAGATCCAGAACGCCGCGGCGAGCTCGCCCGAAAGCACGAGCCAGATCGCCACCGGCACCAAGAGGAGCCTGCCCAGGGTGATCAGGTTCGGCAGGTTCACCGCGCCCCTCCGGCGAGCCCGTCAGCGCCGGGCGTCGGCGCGCTGCCGCAAGATCCAGTCGGGATCGCTGCCGCCGAGCTCAAGGTCGCGCTGCCCGAGCGCGAGGCGGAGCTGGGCGGGATCGCCGAGATAGTGGATCTCGACCCGCGCACCATCGCGGTCGAGCGCCACGAGCTGGCTGCTGCGCACCGCCGGGATGCCGGTGAGTCGGTCGCGCACCGCGATCCAATCGCCGAGCGAGGCGGCCGGCACGCGGACAATGAGCGTGCCGCTCTGGCGCGGGTCGAGGATGTTGGCGACCTTCCAGGCCTCCTCGACGCGCGCCATGGTCTCGGCGGCGGCGCGGGCCATCAGGTCGGGATCGTTCTCGCCCCCCGGCTTCTCCATGGTTGCGGCAGTCCAGCTCTGACTGCTCCCCGGATTGCCTGGCGTATAGCGCGTAGTCTGGACGTTGACGCCATGCAGGACGCCGTGCATGAGCGTCGCCTGCGTCACCAGCACGTCGTCGCCCTCATAGCGCTGCGACAGCGCTTGCAGCCGGGCATCGTCGCCACGCGTTGCGCCGTCAGCATCGATCGCCGCGACATCGTCGATCTCGCCGAGCGGTATGACCAGCGGCACCAGCCCGAGCGGCAGCTTGGCGCGAGCCCAGGCGTCGCGCCAGGGGTTGGGATCCTCCCACAGCACGGTCCGGCCGTCCTCATCATGGAAGACGGCCAACACGACGAGCGGCTTGCTGGCGGTCTCGGCGAAGGCGACGCCGGCTCCGGTCAGGAGCTGGCGGACCGCATCGGGCCGGAAGCGGAAGCTGTATTGCGCGATGTAGCGCACGCCGGAGCGGCGCTCGTTCGCGACTTCGAAGCCCTGCACGAGATCGTTGAGCTGGGCGGCGCTGGGCCGCGGCACGCGATTGCGGCTGTTCGCCAGCGTCAGCCGCTCGATCAGCATCTGGAAGGCGCGCTTCTCGCCTTCCGCCAGCGCCTGGTCGCGTGCCGCGCTCGCATTCGCCGCGGTCACGTCGACTGGGACAGGCGAAATGGTGAAGACATCGAAGCGCGATTGCGCCACTGTCGGCATGGCGAAGGCAGCCGAGGCGGCGAGCAGCAACACCGCCAGGCCACGCTGGGGCCAACGTTTCAGGAGCATTGCAAACCGTTCCGAATCAAAAGTATTGTCCCCCCGCCGCGCCTACGCCGCGCGGTCATAGCCTAAAACGCGCGAGGGCGCCATAAAGAGACAAAATTACCGCGACGCCGGGGTGGACATCGACGCCGGGGACGCCTTGGTCGAGGCGATCAAGCCGCTTGCCAAGGCGACAGCGCGCCCGGGCACGGAAGCGGGTCTCGGCGGCTTTGGCGCGCTCTTCGACCTCAAGGCGGCGGGCTACAAGGACCCGATCCTCGTCGCCACCACCGACGGCGTCGGCACCAAGCTCAAGATCGCGATCGCCTCCGGCCGCCACGACACGATCGGCATCGATCTCGTCGCCATGTGCGTCAACGATCTCGTCGTCCAGGGCGCCGAGCCGCTGTTCTTCCTCGACTATTACGCCACCGGCAAGCTCGACGTGGCGACCGGCCGCACCATCCTCGCAGGCATCGCGCGCGCCTGCGGCGAGGTCGGCTGCGCCCTCGTCGGCGGCGAGACGGCCGAGATGCCCGGCATGTACGCCACGGGCGATTACGACCTCGCCGGCTTCGCCGTGGGCGCGGTCGAGCGCGGCCAGGCGCTCGACGGCAGCACTGTCGCGATCGGCGATGTCGTGCTCGGCCTCGAATCGAGCGGGCTCCATTCGAATGGCTTCTCGCTTGTGCGCCGCGTCGTCGAGCGGGCGGGTCTCGCCTATGACGCGCCAGCGCCTTTCGCGCCCGACGTGACGCTGGCCGAGGCGCTGCTCGCGCCGACGCGGCTCTATGTCCGCGGCTGCCGCGCCGCGCTCGCCGCGGGTGGCGTCAAGGCCTTCGCGCATATCACCGGTGGCGGCCTCGTCGAGAACATTCCGCGCGTGCTGCCCGAGGCCATGGCGGCCGAGCTCGATGCGCGCTCATGGACGCTGCCGCCGGTGTTTCGCTGGCTCGCCGAAACCGCCGGCATCGAGCGCTCGGAGCTGGCGCGCACCTTCAATTGCGGCATCGGCATGGTCGCCGTCCTAGCGCCGGAAGCGGTCGAGCGTGTCGTGGCGGCGCTGACCGCCGCGGGCGAGCGGGTGCACCGAATCGGCCGCATCGTGCCACGCACGAGCGATGCGCCGGGCACGCAGTTGCTACACATGGACTCGCAGTGGCCCGGCTGAAGGTCGCCGTCCTGATCTCGGGGCGCGGCTCGAACCTCCAAGCGCTGATCGACGCCTGTGCGCGGCCCGACTTTCCCGCCGTGATCCGGCTCGTGCTGTCGAACCGCGCCGATGCCGCGGGGCTCGAGCGCGCGCGGCGCGCCGGCATCGCGACGCAGGTGATTCCGCACCACGACTACGCCACGCGCGACGCGTTCGACGCGGCGCTCGACAGCGCGCTGCAGGGAGCCGGCATCGAGCTCGTCTGCCTCGCCGGGTTCATGCGCCTCCTCGGCGCCGATTTCGTCGAGCGCTGGCGCGACCGCGTCATCAATATCCACCCCTCGCTGCTGCCGGCCTTCCGCGGGCTCGATACGCATGCGCGCGCCCTGGCCGCCGGCGTGCGCTTCACCGGCTGCACCGTGCATTTCGTGCGCGCCGCCGTCGATGACGGGCCGATCATCGTCCAGGCGGCGGTGCCGGTGCTGCCCGGCGACGACAGCGAGACGCTTGCCGTGCGCGTGCTCGCCGCCGAGCATCGCGCCTATCCGCTGGCGCTCCGCCTCATCGCCGAGGGCCGCGTCTGCGTCGG
>DASVOY010000483.1:0-9161 GCA_036383115.1 Allostellaceae bacterium | reverse complement strand
GGCCAGCCGCTCGACGGCGGCGAGCGCGTCCCGCGCCTGCACCTCGCCGGCATCCTTGAGGATGGCCGCAACATGGTGGTTAGGCCGTAGCACGATAGTCGTCGGCGCGTCGCGCGTGTCGGCGTTGAAGGACCGGAACGTCTCGCCGCTCCGGTCGAGCAGCACCGGAAACGGGATCGCCTGCTCGGCCGCGGCCTTCGCCGGCTCGAGTGTTATTGCGAAGAGCTTCGCGCCCGCTGCGGCAAAAGCATCGAGCCGCGCGCGAACGCCAGCCAGCACTTCGGTCACAGCCGGGCCAAATTTCGGGCAGAAGAGAACGGTTATCGGGCGGCCGGCGATGGCATCGCTACGCAGGTCGACCGTGGCACCATCGAGCCCACGCAGCGCGCACTCGGGCGCGATGTCGCCCGCGGCGAGCGGCGCCTTGAACAGTGGACGCCCGGTGGAGGCGGAAGCGAGCGACATGGAGCTGCCCTATAGCATCGACAATCGCTAGGTAACCAAATCGCAGCGCCACCGGCAACCATGCCAAAGCTTGCGAGAGGCTCGGCTTGCACGCGCCGCACGGCATCGGCTAAGGCTAGAATGTGGTCAAAGGGCGAGAGCACGGGCGATGATGCAGGTGGCAATCCTCGACGACTATCAGGGCGTGGCGCTCGGGATGGCCGATTGGCCGAGCCTGCATCCCCGGGCGCAGATCCAGGCCTTCGCCGATCACCTCGACGGCGTCGACGCACTGGCAAAGCGTCTACACGTCTTCGAGGCCGTCGTGCTGATGCGCGAGCGCACCCCCTTCCCGCGCGCGCTGTTCGAGAGGCTGCCTAATCTGAGGCTGGTGGTCACGGCGGGGATGCGCAACGCGGCCATCGATATTGCCGCCGCCACCGAGCGCCGGGTCCAGGTCTGCGGCACCGACATGCTGCCCCACCCGACGGCCGAACTCGCCTGGGGCCTCATTCTGGCGCTGCTGCGGCACATCCCGGGCGAGGACCGGGCCACCCGCGAGGGCTATTGGCAGACGACGTTCGGCCGCGGCCTCCGGGGCAAGACGCTGGGGCTCCTCGGCCTTGGCCGGCTCGGCGGCCAGGTCGCCAGGATCGGCAAGGCCTTCGGCATGGAGGTCATCGCCTGGAGCCAGAACCTCACCCTCGAGCGCGCCGGTGAGGCGGGCGTCGCGCTTGTCGCCAAGGACGAGCTTTTCGCCCGCGCCGACATCGTCAGCATCCACGTCGTGTTGAGCCCGCGCACGCGCGGCCTGGTCGGGGCGGCGGAGCTGGCGCGGATGAAGCCGAGCGCAGTCCTGATCAACACGTCGCGGGGACCGGTCGTCGACGAGGCGGCGCTGATCGCCGCGCTGCGCGAGCGGCGCATCGCCGGCGCCGGGCTCGACGTCTTCGAGCCCGAGCCGCTGCCGAGCGGTCACCCGCTTCTCGCGCTCGAGAACACCGTGATCACGCCGCATCTGGGATATGTCACGGAAGAGAACTATCGGCTGCTTTATGGCCAAGCGGTCGAGAATATCCGCGCCTTTCTCGATGGCAGCGTCGTGCGCGGGCTCAATCAGATCGCCTAGCCGCCGGGCAGCACCAAGGCGGAGAGGCTGGCGATCTCAGCCCAGCTGCCGGCGATCAGCGCGTGGCTCGCGTAGATCGTCACCAGGCTCAGGACGCCGAGGATGATGCCCAGCTCTCGAATGCGGTGCCTGTCGCCGCCGCGTATCTCGGCGGCGAGCACCGTCGAAAAGAACAAAAGGCTCAATACGGCCCCGAGCAGCACCGGAACCATCATGCCCGCTTTCCCCAAGTGCAGCGGCAGCTACGCCACCGCAGGCCTGCAGTCTAGCAGACGCGACGACGAAGGGTAGTATCGCGGCGACGATGAACGCGCATCGGCCCGGGCCCGTTATCATCGCGACACGGCGATGGAGGGAACGTTGCTGCACCATATCGGCGCGGACGAGATCCGTACCATCGCGCAGTTGTCGAGAGAAGCGCGCGAAGCCCAGGACCGATTGCTCGACAAAGCGAAGATCGTGAAGGCCAAGGATGAGCGCGAGCTCGCCACCGAATTGGCCGGCACGCTCGCATCGGTCGATGTGTCGCTCAACAATGCGCCTTTGCGCGTGCTGAGGGAGCGCCTCGCCGCTCTCCCGTCCGAAGCGCGCCATGAGCTTCTCGCGGTGCTATGGATCGGCCGCGGCGACTATGCCGCCAACGAATGGGAGGAGGCGCTGACCGAGGCGCAACGGCGTTCGGATGCCGGAGACGTCGATTACATCGCGGAACGCGGCCCGCTCCACGACTACCTGATCAAGGGCCTCTACCTGCTGAAGCAGGCTTAAACGGGGCCTTGCGCGAGGCGTATTTTTCGCCCTTTTTCAGTGTAAACACCCTTGTCCATTCCAGAGGAGTTTAGGCGTTAACGATTGTGCTCGGCCAATAGCCGTGCCATGGTTAGGTGCCAGTTTCAGCTTCGGCGGCCTTGCCGATGATCGCCTGCCGGCGTTGCTCCAAGCTCCCCATGAGGCCGAGAACTGCGCGGTGCCCTGCCTCGTCAGCAAGGTGCCGATCCACCCACTTCTACTAAGGAGGCCGACTTTGGCTACCGGTACTGTGAAATGGTTCAACGCGCAGAAGGGCTACGGCTTTATCCAGCCCGATGGCGGCGGTAAGGACGTGTTCGTGCACATCTCCGCCGTGGAACGGGCCGGCTTGAACTCGTTGCGCGAAGGCCAGAAGGTCAAGTACGAGATCGTGACTGACCGCGGCAAGGATGCCGCAGGCAATCTCACGCCGATGGACTGATCAGAGGGGCGGGCGACGGCTCGGCGCCGCCCGCACCACTCCCTATACCAGCGAGATCGACACTGCCTCGCGACCCTTCGGGGTCTCGACGACGCGCATCGACACCTGCTGGCCCTCGGCCAGCGCGGTGACGCCGGATCGGCCGAGAACGGAGATATGGACGAAGACGTCCTTCCCGCCGGTCTGGGGAGCGATGAAGCCGAAGCCCTTGTCGGTGTTGAACCACTTGACCGTGCCGGCCATCTCCACCGCACTCGCCTGATCCCGCGCCATGTCGCGGCCGCCACGGGCGAAGCCGCCCCCCTCGCTACGCGGCGGTCGCCGCGGCGCCTCGCTGGCCGTGCTCTCGTCGACCTCGATCACCCGGGCCACCTGCCGTCCCTTGGGGCCTTGGGCGGTGGCGACGCGCATC
Source organism: Allostellaceae bacterium (assembly GCA_036383115.1). Classification (GTDB taxonomy): domain Bacteria; phylum Pseudomonadota; class Alphaproteobacteria; order ATCC43930; family CGMCC-115725; genus DAHUYF01. The sequence continues at coordinate 5,945 of DASVOY010000483.1, read as the reverse complement.
TTCGCCCCGGGGAGCACCGATTGTCGGCCAGCCGCCTGCAGCACCGCGACATGCAGGAAGGCATCGCCCGTGCCGTCGGAAAGCTCGACGAAGCCGAAGCCCTTCTGTCCGTTGAACCATTTGACGACGGCATCGACCTCCGGCCCCTCCGCTGCGGGGGGTGGTGCGCTGAAGGAGCCGAAGGGCCGCCGCGAGCCGAAATCGGGCGCGTCCGCCAACGGGAAATCGTCGTCATTGAAACCGCGTCGTCTCGGGCCGCGGAAATCCCTGCCTCTACCCATAAGTCGTGCTCGCCTTCGCTCGCCGTTGATGATGCCGCGCCCAAGGCGCGGGACATAGCAACCTAGCACATCGGCGTGAAATTTCCGCGTCGTATTATCATGTCGGGCAGGGAATTTTCCGGTCTCTGGTTAACGCGACCCGACTGGACAGCACGGAATCCGCGGGTTTAGCCTGAGTTTAGCCTGAGGAGCAGGGTGCAGCAGCTCAGCGGAGCGAGCGATGACGGAGATGCAGACCCTGATCGACACGCTCAAGCGCCGCGCCAGCGACATGGCCCGGCCCTTCATCGATGCCGGCCGCCAGCCCGATGCAACGGAGAGCGAGCGCGCCTTCGGCGAGGCCGCGGAGCTCATCCTGCGCGACGCCGAGTCCCGCGCCCAGCAGCTGCCGCGCAAGGAATTCGAGCAGCGCGTCAAGGCCTTCAAGGAATGGCATCGCCGGCGGGAGGCGGCCATGCGGCGCGAAATCGCCAAGCTGTCGGAGCAAGGGCGCCGCACTGACACCGAGGGGCGGATCTTGGAAGCGCGCCGTCGCGCCACCGCCGAGCTTGACCACCGCGAAGCCGAATTCCATGAATGGGTGGAGAGTCACGCGCTTGCTGCCTGGATCCGCGCGACCGAGGATCTCCTCACCCTCGACCGGCCCTCTGCTTTCATTTCGTCCCAAGAAAGCCCGGCACGCCACTGAATCAGGCTGCGGCTCGCCTTGTATGTAGGGGGCAACTGTCGATAAACTGCCCAATTCGACAGGCGGTCGATGGCGTTTCGGGATCGGCGACGATGATGCGCGGCCAAGGCAGCGAGCCAGTGGAACTGCGACCCGGCATGGGCGCGCGCGAGGCTGCGCACCAGGCCGCGGTCGAGCAATGGGCGTGGCGCCGCGTGCGCTCGCTGCGCGGCTTCTACAGCCACCTGACCGCCTATGTCGTCATCAATTTCGTGCTCTTCCTCATCGACTCCGCGACGCCGGGGCCGGCCTGGTTCTATGCCCCGCTGATCGGCTGGGGCATGCTCGTCTGCCTGCACGGGCTGCACGCCCATGAGATGCTGCCCTGGACCACCCATGACTGGGAGCAGCGCAAGGTGCGCGAGCTCATCGAGAGCCGACTGCGCCACTAAAGCGAGCGGCCATCGGGAGGATGCATGACCGAGAAGCGCCGCAAATTCTTCGGTTGGGGCTGCGAGGGCGAAGGGATGACGCCCGAGGAGGAGGCCTTCGCGCTCACGCGCTATCGCGAGCGCTTCGGCCTCGATCGCTTCGATGAGGCCGCGCCGCCCCGTCTTGGCGACATCGCCTTGCGCTCCCCGCGCCTGGCGCCGCCGGCCACGCTCGCCCCGCTCTGCTCGAGCGAGCCGCATGACCGGCTGGTGCATACCTATGGCAAGTCCTTTCCCGATTACGTGCGCGGCCTCGCGGGCGATTACGCCAGCGCGCCCGATGTGGTGGCCTATCCTCGCAACGAGGCGGAGGTCGCGGCGCTGCTCGACTGGGCCGGCGCGGCGCAGGCGGTGGTCACGCCGTTCGGCGGCGGCTCGAGCGTCGTCGGCGGGGTCGAGCCGCGCGTCGACGGCGCGCGCTACAAGGCGGCGGTCACGCTCGACCTCGGCCGCATGGGGCGCGTGCGGGAAATCGACCGCACCTCGCGCGCCGCCCGCATCGAGGGCGGCGCCTTCGGCCCGGCGCTCGAGGCGCAGTTGAAGCCGCATGACGTGACCTTGCGCCACTTCCCTCAGAGCTTCGAGTACTCGACGCTGGGCGGCTGGATCGCGACCCGATCGGGGGGTCATTTCGCCAGCCTCTACACCCATATCGACGATCTCGTCGAAAGCCTGCGCGTGGTTACGCCCAGCGGCACGCTCGAGACGCGGCGGCTGCCCGGCTCGGGCGCGGGCCCCAGCCCCGACCGGATGTTCATCGGCTCCGAAGGCATTCTCGGCATCATCACCGAGGCCTGGGTCAGGCTGCAGGACCGCCCGCGCTTCCGCGCCGGCGGCGCCGTGCGCTTCAAGGATTTCTTCACCGCCGCCCGCGCGCTGCGCGCCATCTCCCAGGCCGGGCTCTACCCTGCCAATTGCCGCATCCTCGACCCGCAAGAGGCCTACAACACCGGCGCGGGCGACGGCCGGTCGGCGGTCATGGTGCTCGCCTTCGAGTCCGGCGATCATCCCCTCGATCCCTGGATGAAGCGCGCGCTCGAATGCTGCGCCGACCATGGCGGCGCGCCCGAGATCGCCGGCAAGGAGGACGCGCATCGCGAAGGCGCCGCCGGGCTGTGGCGCAACGCCTTCATCCGCATGCCCTATGCGCGCGAGCGCATGGTGCCGCGCGCCATCATCAGCGACACCTTCGAGACGGCGATCACCTGGGAGCGCTTCGAAGCCTTCCACGACCAGGTGAAGGCCGCGACCGAGCTGGCAATCCGCGACGCGACCGGGCGGCCGGGGCAGGTCACCTGCCGCTTCACCCATGTCTATCCGGACGGGCCCGCGCCCTATTTCTCGTTTCACGCGCTGGGCCGGCACGGCCGGCTGATGGAGCAGTGGCAGGCGATCAAGGGCGCCGCCTCAGACGCGCTCATCGCCGCCGGCGGCACCATCACCCATCACCACGCCGTCGGCCGCGATCATCGACCCTGGTACGACCGCCAGCGCCCCGACCTCTTCGCCGCGGCGCTCAAGGCGGCGAAGCGCGCCCTCGACCCGCAAGGGCTGCTCAATCCCGGCGTGCTGATCGATCCCTGACCGCCGACGGCTCGCAGCTATCGACCGCTACAATCGCGAAGGCGCTCGGCGGCGCGCCGATGGTCGCGGCGCGGCAGGGCGACCCGATCCGGCGGTCGCGCAATTCCGCGGGAGACCGCGCCTGCACCCGCGCGAAATGTTTCACGTGAAACCTACAAATCCGTGGGCGAGTGCTCCATCCGCGCGCCAAAACTGCGCCAGATGAGCTAACAGAGAGAACCAGCTCGGTGCCGAAGCGAACGATCCGTGCGCCATTGCCGCTCATCGCCGGAGCGGCGGCGTCTCCGTCCATTCGCGCCAGAGCGCCATCAGCGCCGCCATGATGGCCGGGCCGACGAAGAGGCCGAGCAGCCCGAAGCTCTCGACGCCGCCCAGAATGCCGAGCAGCACCCAGAGGAAGGGCAGCCGCACCGCACCGCCGATGAGAACCGGGCGCACGAAGTGGTCGGCGATGAAGGTGATCACCACGCCGTAGACGAGCAGGGCCACCGCCGCCGTGACGCTCGACTGCGCCAGCAGGAAGAGCGCGCCGAGGCCGAAGATCACGGGCGCGCCGAACGGGATCATCGCCAGCACGCAGGTGAGCGCACCGAGCAGCGCGGCGTGGGGCAACCCGGCGATCGCATAGCCGATGCCGAGGAGCAGACCTTCGGCCAAGCCGACGAGCACCAGCCCGTCCACGGTGCCGCGGACGGCGAGAACGACATGCCTGCCCAATCGCTCGCCCGTCGGTCCGAACGCGCGGACTGCCAGGGCGGCGAGCTGGTGGATGAGGGCGACGCCGTCGCGATAGAGGAAGAAAAGCACCATCAGCGTGAAGATCAGGATGGTCGAGCGTCCGAGGAGCTGAATGCCGATGGAGCGCGTCCACTCCATGACCACGCTCCGGTCGATGCGGCCGATCAGCTCGCGCGCCGCGGCGGGGTCGGCAAGATTTGTCTGCCACCACTGCGCGACATAGCCGCCGAAGGGGATGTGCCCGAGCGCCTCGGGAACGGCGACACCGGTCTGGGCGACGCTGCGCGCCCAGCGCACGAGGACGAGCGCTTCCCGCCCGACCTCGAGGGCGAAGAGCGTCAAGGGCAGCACGAAGACGACGCCGACCAGCAGCGTGAACAGAAGCGGCGCCAGGATCGATTTCCGCCCATCGCCGGGGAGCACGCCGGCGAAGCGGCTGTAGAGGGGCCAGGTGCCGATCGCGAGAACGGTTGCCCAGGCCAGCGCCGGCAGAAAGTGGCGCAGGATCCACAGGCCCAGCAGCCCGAGAATCGCGGTGAGAACGAGCAAAGCGGTACGTTGGGTCATCATCGCAACTCACCTCGCTGCGAGCGCCGTCGCCCCGTGAGCGTGGAGGCATGTTTCTGGAAAACGAGGAAGCTAGCGGAAAGGACCTCACGGTGGAATCGTCGCGGCGGCATGTGCGTAACTTTCTGGTTGTCATCATGCCGGCCTAGAATAATGATTCCAATGACCATGAGCGAGTGTGCGCGAGCGGTGCGACGAGGGAGCGGCAGACATGACCTCACAATGCGAGCCATCGCCGACACGTCGCGGAGCGCTTCGCTTGCGCCACATGGCTGCGCTGGCCGTCGGTGCCGCGCTCGCGCTGCCGGCGGCGCCGGATACGCTCGCGGCAGCTCCGGTCGCCGTCGCGGATTTCGGCACCAACCCCGGGCAGCTGCGCATGTTCGCCTATGTCCCGGAGCCCCCGCCGAGCGCGGCGCCGCTCGTCGTCGTCCTGCATGGCTGCGCCCAGAATGCACGGGACTATGCGAGCGAATCCGGCTGGATCAAGCTCGCGGACGCCCTCGGCCTGGTGCTCGTCCTCCCCGAGCAGACGCAGGCCAACAACTCGAACAAATGCTTCAACTGGTTCGATCGGACCAAGACGCAGCGTGGACAGGGCGAGGCGCTGTCGATCAAGGAGATGGTCGACAAGATGCGGGCCGATCGCAACATCGACCCGCAACGGATCTTCGTCACGGGGCTGTCGGCGGGCGGCGCGATGACCTCGGTCATGCTGGCGGCGTATCCCGATGTCTTCAGCGGCGGCGGCATCGTCGCGGGACTGCCCTATGGCTGCGCCGCCAGCGTGGTCGACGCCTTTTCCTGCATGAGCACCGGCAATTCGATGATGGGCCAGGCCTTCGGCCACCGGTTCAGCGGCTCCGAACTGGGCGATCTCGTGCGCGGCGCGTCCAAGCACACGGGGCCGTTCCCGCGCGTGTCCATCTGGCACGGCAGCGCGGACACCACCGTCAATCCGATCAACGCGACGGAAGAGATGGAGCAGTGGACCGATGTCCACGGCATCCCGCCCACCCCGACCGTGCAGGACACGGTGCGAGGCTTCCCGCATCAGACCTTCGCGACGGCGGGCGGCGACAGCGTCGTCGAGACCTTTGCCATAACCGGCATGCCGCACGGCACGCCCGTCGATCCGGGACCCGGCCCGGAGCAGTGCGGCGCGACGGACAAGTACATCATCGACGCCCATATCTGCGCAAGCTTCCATATCGCGAAATTCTGGGGACTCGTGCCGCCGCGTGGGGCGAGCGGCCCGGCGCGTTGATCCGAGGCGGGAGGGCGGACCGTGCCGGCGCACAGGCTTGCCGGCGCGAAACGGCGGCATCACCACTTGAACCGTGCTGCCATGGCCACCATGTCCGTGTGCGAACGTTGGCTCCGGGCCCCTCTGGCAACCAGCTCTGCGGTTGCGATGTCGGAGTCCTTCACCTGCAAACGCGCGGCCCAGCCGCGGCATGCACTTGGAGGCTTCCGTGATAATTGGCTCATGCCTTTCCGCTTTCGCGAGCCTGCTCGCTGCGGCTCCTCGACCTTCCTTCGGCCATGGCGTGCTTCGGCGGACAGCGCCGTGCGCCCGCTTTGCGCGCGGCGGACGGCCGGGAGCGCGCCAATGAC
>DASVOY010000482.1:0-5027 GCA_036383115.1 Allostellaceae bacterium | reverse complement strand
TGATCTCCGATGGCACGCTGCCCGACCGACCGGACCTCAGCTTCGAGTACGACGAGGGCGCCCGCCGGCTTCGGCTGTACCGCCAAGACAATGACGGTCGCAGCCTCGTTTTCGAGGGCAGGCCTGACGCGGACGGCATCATTCGCGACGACGCCGGCCATGCCATCGGGCGCAAGCTCGACGGCAGCGTCGTCATCATCGATCCCGACACGCTGCCGGGCTCAGGATCTGACCGTGGTGGCGCGGGGCCCAAGCTCTGTCCCGATCCCGGCGACGACCGGCCGGGCGGCAAGAAGGACAAGGACATTGCCTATCAAGCGTACGTCAGCAGCCTGGTGAACCCGGAGGAGCCGCTGGAGCCAGGGCTCGCCGTAAAGCTTTTCAACCCGATCACAGGCAATGATGTTTATTTCGACGATTGCCGGCGAAGCGACGGCACCATGATCGAGGCCAAGGGCACCGGTTATCTCGAGATGCTGGAGAAGGAGAGCGACTATCCATGGGATGGCGTCGAAGCGAAAATGTTGCGCCAAGCCAGGAGCCAGCTGCAAGCGGCCGGCGCCAGACCCATCGAGTGGCACTTTGCCGAGCGCGAGGTGGCCGACTATGTGCGAGACCTCTTCCGGAAACAGAACGTGCAAATTACCGTGATTTACAGCCCTCCGCCGGGGTGAAAAGATGGGACCGCGATACTCCGCCGTTGCCTATTGGGGACCGCGCCCCCAATCGCCCGAAGCTTGCGTCGCACCTTTCCTGCGGATGCTCGAGGCGCTCTCCGCCATCGACCCGGTCTTTGGCAATTGGACCTTCCTGGGCCCGACCAAGGGAACGCCTCTGGCGCCGCTCGGGAAGGATGACATCGCCAGGCTGATTGCCGAGGGGGTCAGTCGCGAGGACGACGGCACTCCCTTCCCGCAGGCGGGATATCAGTTTGGGGCATCAAACGGCCGCAAGCGGACGGGGCGCGGCGTGAAGGTCAGGATCCACGCGGGAACCTCGTTCGCGGCAAACTACCTGATCAACTTGGCGCACTTAATGACCGAGCCGCTCGACGAGGCGAATGCTTCGTTGATAAATCTCAAAATACTAAGGCCAGCGATGCTGGCTCTCGCATCGGCTTGGGATACAACGTGGTGTCAGGTCAGCCCCTGGGGCATAGAGGCTCTTGAGACTCAGCCTCGGCCACGGCGACCATTGTTAGGGTTAGCCTGGATGACTTACATCTCGCCCCGATTCGCACCAATGGTGACACCGCCGCGCTCGGCGATCGTCGAGAGGCTGCCGGACGGCGCCCTGTTGATGATCGCGACCGAAGACAGATTTGACGCGACCAACCCGGCGCATCTCGCGGTCGCCCGCGACATCGAGGCGGCCTTGGCGCCGATAAACGCGCTGCCTTGGCCACCCGATGCCTGACTGAGAGGAGAGCTCGCCGTGAGCTTCGACATATATCTCGCCACCTTTCGCGACGGCGAGCCAGGATATCGCTCAGCTGCCGCCGAGCATGATCGACATCTTCGGCACGCCGACGGTCGTCAGCAGCGGTCGCCAGATCGAGGAATGTATCGAGAAGAGTTGACAGCCGGCGCGGCGCCACGGAAAAGCGACGCCCCTCCCCCTCACCCCACCGGCATCATCCAGCCGTGGCGGTCGGGGATCTTGCCGTACTGGATGCCCTGGATCTCGTCGTAGAGGCGCTGCAGCGTCTTGCCGGGCTTGTCCTCGGCGCCGATGCGCAGCGTCTGGTCGCCGCGCGTGATCGAGGAGATCGGCGTGATCACCGCGGCGGTGCCGCAGGCGCCGATCTCGGCGAAATCCTCGATCTCGGTCCAGCGCACCGGGCGATGCTCGACCTTGAGGCCCAGGTCCCGGGCGATGGTGCGCAGGCTGTCGTTGGTCACGCTCTCCAGGATCGAGGATGATTTCGGCGTGACGTAGCGGCCGTCGCGGGTGATGCCGATGAAGTTCGAGGTGCCGAACTCGTCGATCAGGCTGTGCGTGCCGGAATCGAGATAGAGCGACACCGGATAACCCTTCTGCTTCACCTCCATGTCGCCGATCAGGCCGGCGGCGTAGTTGCCGCCCGCCTTGATGTGGCCGACGCCGTGCGGCGCGGCGCGGTCGTATTTCTCCTGGACATAGGCCGGCACCGGCACCATGCCGTCCTTGTAATAGGGGCCGACCGGCATGCCGAAGACGATGAAGGCGTAGTCGTCGCTCGGATGCACGCCGATGACGGCGCTGGTGCCGATCAGCAGCGGCCGGACATAGAAGGTGGCGCCCGTGCCGTAGGGCGGGACATAGGCGTCGTTCTCGGCGACGATGGTGCGCACGGCGTCGAGGAACAGGCTCTCGGGCGGCGGCGCCATCACCAGCCGCCGGGCCGAGAGCTGCATGCGCCGAGCATGGGCGTCGGGACGGAAGCAGGCGACGCGGCCATCGATCTGGCGGAACGCCTTCAACCCCTCGAAGCAGGCCTGGCCGTAATGGAAGCAGGTGGCGGCGATGTGCATCGACATGCTCGAGCCGGTGCAGAGCTCCGGCGCCGACCACTTTCCGTCGCGGAAATCCGCGCGGATGAATACCCCGGTGTCGAGATAGCGGAATCCCAGTTCCTTCCAGGCGATATTGCCCGGCGCGGTCGCACCCGCCGCCTGCGCTGGCGCGCCGGCCCCGCCCTTCGCCCGGGTCGTTGCGCGTCGCTTCGAACTCGGCGAGGCTCGGTCGTCGAAGGGGATGGCGGACATGGTTGGCGTTCCTCGTGTCAACTGCCGGCTTTGTGGTCCATTATGGACCTCCCGCCTTAACGGTCCAATGAATATAAGTCAACATGGCTGACTTAAAATCCGGCGCCAACCTCCTGTTCCTCCGCGAGGAGGAGCTGCGCCAGGGCATCGAGCTGCTCTATTACGCCTATCGCGACTTCACCGCCGAGCCCGACGCCATGCTGGCGCGCTATGGCTTCGGTCGCGCCCATCACCGGGTCATCTATTTCGTCGGGCGGCACCCGCAGATGACCGTGACCGAGCTCCTCGGCATCCTGCGCATCACCAAGCAGAGCCTGAGCCGCGTGCTCGGCCAGCTGGTGCGCCAAGGCTTCATCCGCCAGCGCCCCGGCAACCGCGACCGCCGGCAGCGGCTGCTCGAATTGACCGACAAGGGCATCGAGCTCGAGCGGCAGCTCTCCGAGAACCAGCGCCAGCGCATCGCCAAGGCCTATCGCGAGGCCGGCGCCCAGTCGGTCGAGGGCTTCCGCAAGGTGATGCTCGGCATCATCGGCAACGAGGCCGACCGGCGCCGCTTCGAGCGCAGCCCGCCGCGATGAGGGGCGGCGCGTGCCTCGCCCCGCCGCCGCCGTTATACTGCAGGCATGGACAGCGCCGAGCCGCATCTCCTGGTGGTCGATGACGATCTAAGGCTGCGCGAATTGCTGCGCCGCTACCTCACCGACCAGGGCTTCCGCGTCACCACCGCCGGCGACGCCGCCGAGGCGCGCGCCAAGCTCGCCAGCCTCACCTTCGATCTCCTCGTGCTCGACGTGATGATGCCGGGCGAGGATGGTTTCGCCTTCACCCACAGCCTGCGCAGCGGGAGCCGCATCCCGATCCTGCTGCTGACCGCGATGGCCGAGCCCGAGGACCGCATCAATGGGCTCGAGCGCGGCGCCGATGACTATCTGGCGAAGCCCTTCGAGCCACGCGAGCTGGTGCTGCGCATCCGCAACGTCCTGCAGCGCGCGCCGCAGCCCAGCCTCGGCGCCAACGAGTTCCGCTTCGGCGCCTGCCGCCTCGACCTCGCGCGCGGCGAGCTCTACCGCGGCAGCGACCCCGTGCATCTCACCGCCGCCGAGACCGCGCTCCTCGTGGCGCTGGCGCGCCGCGCCGGCGAGGCGGTGTCGCGCGAGGCGCTCTCCGAGGAGGCGCAGTTCAGCGGCAATGTGCGCACGGTCGACGTCCAGGTGACGCGGCTACGGCGCAAGATCGAGCGCGACCCGAAATTCCCGCGCTATCTCCAGACGGTGCGGGGCACCGGCTATGTCCTCAAGCCCGATTGAAGAGCGCTCCGCGCGCACCGCGGCCCTGCCGCGCGCCATGCGGCCGGCGGCCGGCGACAGCCATCGCCGCTGGTGGAAGCGCCTGCTGCCGCGCACGCTCTTCGGACGCTCGCTGATCATCATCATCCTGCCGCTGGTGCTGGCGCAGCTTATCGCCACCTGGATCTTCTACGACCGGCATTGGGACACGGTGCAGCGGCGCCTGGCGACGAGCGTCGCCGCCGATATCGCGGTCACCCTCGAGGCGATGCGCTACACCGACAACCGCGCCGAGCTCGACGCGCTCCTGGCGCGGACCACCGACAGCACCGAGCTCTATTACATGCTGCGCCCGGGCGAGCACCTGCCGCGCGACGTGCGCGAGGCCGGCCGCAGCCGCATCGAGGACCAGCTCGCCTCGGCGATCGAGGAGCGGGTCGGGCGCCCGTTCCAGATCGACGCCGATTTCGACCCGCGCGACATCCTCATCTCGATCGATCTGCCCGACGGCGTGCTGCAGGTGGCGGCGCCGCGCAAGCGGCTGTTCACGCCGACGACGTACATCTTCGTGCTGTGGATGGCGGGCTCGTCGCTGGTGCTGCTGGCAGTGGCCTCGCTCTTCATGCGCAATCAGGTGCGGGCGCTGCGCCGGCTCGCTGCCGCGGCCGAGAGCTTCGGCAAGGGCCGCGACGTGCCGAACTTCCGGCTCGAGGGCGCCACCGAGGTGCGCCAGGCGGCGTCGGCCTTCCTCAAGATGCGCGACCGCATCCAGCGCCAGATCACCCAGCGCACCGAGATGCTCGCCGGCGTGTCGCATGACCTGCGCACGCCGCTGACGCGCATGCGGCTCGCCTTCGAGCTGCTCGGCGAGGACGGGCCGGCGGTGGAGGCCGCCCGCGACGCCGAGGGTCAGCGATTCCAACAGCAGGTCGCGCGCAATGCGGCCCCATCCGGCTCCCAGCGCCGCGCGGACAGCCAGCTCCTGCTGGCGCCC
>DASVOY010000481.1:0-2509 GCA_036383115.1 Allostellaceae bacterium | reverse complement strand
GATGCGTATCCCCGAATATGGCCGCGGCGACCGCGTCGACCATTGGATCGTCGAGGCGGATACCAACAGCTTCATCGACGGCCGCCTGCAGGCCCGCCTCTTTCCCGAGATCCGCCACGCCTTCCAGTATCGGATCACGCGGCGCGAAATGATGCGCATCGGCTGCTACACCGGATCGCGCGGCGGCGAGCTCCACGGCCACCGTGACGATTCCGAGCCGATCTCGGCACATCGCCGCTTCGCCACGTCCATCAACCTCAATACCGAGGAGTACGAGGGCGGCGAGCTGCGCTATCCCGAATTCGGCGACCAGCGCTACCGGCCGGAGACCGGCGCCGCCATCGTCTTCTCTTGCTCCCTTCTGCACGAGGCCATGCATGTGACCAGCGGAACCAGGCTGGTCCTTCTCGCCTTCCTGTTCGGGGAGAACTGAGCCGGTACGCTCCGGCCATCGCCCGGCGCGCTTAGTGGGAGCAAAATGCCGTTCCCGGGTGTTAACCGACCGCTTGCGTGCCGGAACGGACTATCATGCGTACCACCCAGGATTTGAAGGTAGAAATCTCCCGCCTCAACCGCCTCATCGCCCGCATCGAGGCAAAGCCGCACAGCGAATGGACGGCCTGGTCCTCCACCTTGCACGATCTGGTCGAGGAACGCGAGGTGCTCGGACTGGTCGTGCTCAACCGCCGGATCGAGGCCGGCAAGAAGGTGGTGAGTTTCCGCCGCTGGCGTGACGGCCCCTGGGTCAACTAGGTTCCATTATTGCCTAATCTCTCGGCTCCGCGGCGCTACCGGTGCGGCGCATGTTTGCACTAAGGTGGCGGCATCGCGACGAGGGATGACGCTCGAATGGCTGCCACGGTCGCCTTCTGGTACGAATTCGCCAGCACCTATTCCTACCCCGCCGCGCTGCGAATCGAACGCTTGGCGACATCGGCGGGCGTCATAATTGCGTGGCGGCCTTTTCTCCTCGGCCCGATCTTTGCCGGCCAGGGATGGAGTGATTCGCCGTTCAACCTCTACCCCGCCAAGGGCCGCTATATGTGGCGCGACCTGGAGCGGATCTGCGCGGGCGAGGGGCTGCCGCTGCGGCGACCGAGCGTGTTTCCGCGCAACTCCCTGCTCGCCGCGCGCGCCGCCCTCGTCGCCGCCGAGGAGGGCTGGTGCGCCGAGTTCACCCGTGCCGTCTACCGCGCCAATTTCGCCGAGGACCGCGACATCGCCGCAGCCGAGGTGATCGGCGCCATCGTCGCGGCGCTCGGCCGCGAGGCGCCCGCCGTGCTGGCGCGCGCCCAGTCGCCCGAGATCAAGGCGCGGCTCAAGGCGCAGACCGAGGAGGCGATGGCGCTCGGCATTTTCGGTGCGCCGAGCTTCACCGTCGACGACGAGCTCTTTTGGGGCAATGACCGGCTGGAGCAGGCGCTCGCCTGGGCGCGGCGAGGAGAGCACGCGTGAGCCGGCCGCTCGACGGCACCCTCGTCGTTGCGCTCGAGCAGGCGGTGGCCGCGCCGCTGTGCAGCTCTCGCCTCGCCGATGCCGGGGCGCGCGTCATCAAGATCGAGCGGCCCGAGGGGGATTTCGCCCGCGGCTACGACCGCGCCGCGCTTGGCCAGAGCAGCTACTTCGTCTGGCTCAACCGCGGCAAGGAATCGATCGTCCTCGACATCAAGGACGCGGCCGACCGCGAGCTGCTGCATCGCATGATCGCGCGCGCCGACGTCTTCCTGCAGAACCTGGCGCCGGGCGCCGCGGCACGTGCCGGCTTCGACCCGGCCGAGCTGCGCCGGCGCCACAAGCGCCTCATCGCCTGTTCGATCACCGGCTATGGCAATAGCGGCCCCTATCGCGATATGAAGGCCTATGACCTGCTGATTCAGGCGGAGAGCGGGCTCGCACATCTCTCGGGCCCGCCCGAGGCGCCGGGCCGCGTCGGCGTCTCCGTCTCGGATATCGCCGCCGGCCTCGGCGCCTATGCCGCCATCCTCGAAGCGCTCTTTGCGCGCGAGCGCAGCGGCGAGGGCGCGGTGCTGTCGATCTCGCTCTTCGACGCCACGGCGGAATGGATGGCGGTGCCTTTCCTCCATCACGAGTATGGCGGCAAGGCGCCCGAGCGGCTCGGCCTCAAGCACCCCTCGATCGCGCCTTATGGCGCCTTCGCCGCGGCGGATGGCAAGGAGATCGTCATCGCGATCCAGAACGAGCGCGAATGGCAGCGCTTCTGTGCTGCCATCCTCGAGCGTCCCGAACTCGCTGCCGATCCGCGTTTCTCTGACAACAACCGCCGCGTCGCCAATCGCGCGGCGCTTGACGCGCTCATCGCCGAGGTTTTCGCGCGTGCGCCGCGCGCGGCGCTTGGGCAGCGGCTCGATGCGGCGGACATTGCCTTCGGCAATCTCAACACGGTGGCGGATTTTGCCCGGCATCCCCCTCTGCGTCTGTTGGCGACCCCGACGCCCGGAGGCCCGGTCGACGTTCCGGCCCCCCCGGCGCTCGCCGCGGCCGAGGCGCC
>DASVOY010000480.1:0-1506 GCA_036383115.1 Allostellaceae bacterium | reverse complement strand
GTATCGCGCTCCATTGGGCGGCGGAGAGCGGGCAGGCCGAGATCATCCGCGCGCTGCTGGCCGCCAAGGCGCCCGTCGATGCGCAGGCCAAGCAGGGCATCACGCCGCTGATGCTCGCGGCTGGCGGCACCAAGGCCGAGGCGGTCAAGGCGCTGCTCGAGGGCGGCGCCGATCCCAAGAAGCAGGACTTCACCGGCCGCGACGCGCTGGGCTGGGCGGCGGGCAAGCCGGCGGCGTTGCGCGTGCTGCAGACGGCGAAACGGGGCTGACCCTCAGCTTCGCCGGCGTGGCCGCAGGACGTGGTGGTGGTCGGCGGCGTAGAGGCGGCTCTCGGCGAAATCCGCGGCGGCGAGCACGCGGCCGACCATGATGAGGGCGGTGCGGGTGAAGCCCGCCTGCTTCACCTGGTCGCGGATCGTCGCCAGCGTGCCGCGCAGGATCGCCTGGTCGGGCCAGCTCGCGCGGTAGACGACCGCGACCGGGCAATCCTCGCCATAGAGCGGCTGAAGCTCGCGCACGACGCGCGCCAGGTTGTTGATCGAGAGATGCAGCACGAGCGTGGCGCCGCTGGCACCGAGTGTCGCCAGGTCCTCGCGCTGCGGCATGGCGGAGGCGCGCACCGCGGTCCGGGTGAGGATCACCGTCTGCGACACCTCGGGCAGGGTCAACTCGGTGCCGAGCGCGGCGGCGGCGGCGGCGAAGGCCGGCACGCCCGGCATCAGGTCGTAGCGAATGCCGAGCGCGCCGAGGCGGCGCATCTGCTCGGCGACGGCGCCATAGAGCGAGATGTCGCCGGAATGCACGCGCGCCACCTCGAGCCCGGCGGCATCGGCGCGCGCCATCTCGGCGATGATCTCATCGAGCGTCAATGCGGCGGTGTCGATGACGCGAGCGCCCTGGGGCGCCGCCGCCGCCACCTCGGCCGGCACCAGCGAGCCGGCATAGAGGCAGACCGGGCAGCGCTCGATGAGGCGGAGGCCACGGACGGTGATGAGATCGGGCGCGCCCGGGCCGGCGCCGATGAAATGCACGGTCATGGCGCCGCACCGTCGCGTTTCGCGGCATAGCCGCGCGGCGTGTAGAGGCGCGGCGGCGCGCCCGGCACCACGCGCGTCGTGCTGCTGCCGATAAGCACCAGGGTCAGCATGTCGACGTCCTCGGGCGCGAGCGCGCCCAGCGTGGTGACCGCGACGCTCTCGCCGGGGCGGCCGAGATTGCGCGCAAGGCCGACCGGCGTCTCCGGGGCGCGGTGTCCGAGCAGGATCTCGCGCGCTGCGCTGAGCTGCGTCCGCCGCCGCTCCGAGCGCGGATTGTAGAGCGCTACGACGAAGTCGCCCTCGGCCGCGGCGTGCAGCCGCCGCTCGATCATCGGCCAGGGCGTCAGCAGATCGGAGAGCGAGATGGCGCAGAAATCATGGCCGAGCGGCGCGCCGAGCCGCGACGCCGCCGCCTGCACCGCCGACAATCCCGGCACGACGGAGAGCGCGACGCGCCGCCATTCCGGCT
>DASVOY010000479.1:0-3365 GCA_036383115.1 Allostellaceae bacterium | reverse complement strand
TTGCCGCTCGAGGAGCATGCGGTCGCGATGGTATAGGCAGGGCCGGACAGCCCGAGATATGCGGCCACGAAGGCCGCGAGATTGCCGAGCTCCTGCTGGCTGTAGCGGAAATGCGGCGGCCAGGCGCCCGACGCAAGGCGCACCTGGAGGGCGGCCTCGCCCTCAGCGAGGCCGGAGGTGCTGGTGCCCATGACGACGGCGATGCGCTCCGCGCCGTAGCGTCGCACCGCCGCCATGACCGCCGGCTCGATTTCCTCGACGGCGGCGAGGGCGAGGCGATTGTTGCGGCAATCGAAATGCGCGAGGCGATCGGGCACCGACGGCAGCGACCCCGCCACCGCGCCGACGCGCACGGCACGCTCGGGGATCAGATCCGGGCGCTCGACCAGGCCGGCGCGCGATCCCGCGAACAAATTGTCCGCCACCTCTCGCTTGCCGCGGCCCAGCGGGTTGGCGATGCCGAGCGCATTGAGGTAGAGCGTCATTCGGCCGTCACCGCCGATTGCAGTTCCAGCTCGTAGCCGAACGCGACGTTGCGGTACCGTGCCGCGCCGGCCCAGGCCTCTCCCTGCCTCGGCTCGTACTCGACGCGGACGATCTCGCGTCCGTTCGCCGTGATGATCCGCTCACGCGCGTCGGCGTGCAGGGTGGCGGAGGTCCGCGACAGGCCGCGCCGCACCGCCTCCTCCGGCCAGTAGACGATGGCGACGTCGGCGAGGATGTTCTCCGCCCGCAAGCCCGCGGGCAGCCAAGGGGCGGCATCGACGGTGATGCCGGCATCGCTCGCGGTCACGGTCAGGGCGCGGCGGCCGAGCGGGTCGAGTCCGATGAAGGTGAGGCGCTCCGGCGAGACGCTCAGATGGGCCTCGAACACCTGGGTCTGGCCGCGGAAATGGGCGGTGACGAGCTGCGTGGCATCGACGGGGCGGCCCAGCTCGCGCGGGCTGGGTATGGCGAAGCGCAAATCCGGCCCGATGAAGGCGGACGCCGCCGGCGATAGCGAAGCCGCGGCGCAGCCGGCAAGCGTACCGATAAGGAGAAACACTGTCAGGATGTGCCGCGCCGCCGCCATGCAAATTCCAAACGCGCTTTTTGTCGAGCCGAAAAGTAGCATCGGCCAAAATGGTTAATTTTTTTTCATCCTACCGCGAACCCCACGCGAATCGCCAGTCAGCGGCGAGGCCAAGAAGGCAAGCGAGGTCCCGACGAGGAGGGTCATGCCGAAGGCCTGCACGGCGAAGACGCGGCTGAAGGCGAGCAGGCCGAAGGACAGGAGTGTCGTCACCATGGCGAGCCACACGCCGAGCATCGTCACCGGGCGCTGCGCCGGGTCCGTCTCCTTGCAGAAGACGGCGTAATCGAAGCCGATCGACAGCACCAGCACGAGCGCCATAGCGCTGAAGAAAGTGAAGGGAAACCCCGCCAGCGCCACCAGCGGCGGCGTCAGCAGGACGGAAGCCGCCGGCGGCAGCAGGACGCGAAACCCGCCCGCCAGACCGTAGCGCCAGGCGATGAGCGGCAGCATGAGAACGCCCGAGAGGGCCAGCAGCAGCACCGCGCGCCGGCGATATTCCCCGAGCAGGCGCGTGACGTCGCCGGCAGGATCGATGAGACGGACGCCGGGCACGGCCTCGCTCGCCTGCCGCACCTGTTCCAGCCGCGAGACGCCGTTGAGCAGCACGAGATGCGTGGCGCCGGCGGCATCATCCTCGATGACGAGATTGCGCAGGAACGACAGCGGCGAGTCCGCGGTGATGGCGGCGGGCGTGAGGAAGCCCTGATCCTTCTCTTGCGCCACGGCGTGGTCGGCGATGCCGAGCCGGTCGTAATAATCGGCGAGGAACGGGCCGAGGAGCTTGTCGCGCACGAGGGCCCTGTCGGCTTGTTGCCGCGCGGCCGAGGGAATGACCTGCGCCAGCGCCTGGTAGTTCGCGATCGCGCCGTCCCGCTTTGCCGCGGCGAGGCGGTCGGCCAGCATCTCTTCCGTTTGCAGGGCGCGCTCGCTGTCCGCGGCGCGCACGAGCAGAAACTCGGTGCCGCCGCTGATGCCGGTCAGGCGGCGCACGTCCGCCTCCTGGCGCTTCAGATCGTCGGACAGGGCCTGGAGCCGGCGCACGTCGTCATCGACGTGCAGTCGCGTCGCTCCGCCCAGCGCCAAGGCCAGCAGGAGTAGGACGAGCGCGGCGCGCGGCCAACGATAGCGCGGCTCCTCCCAGAATGCCCACAGCCATCCGGAAGCGGCGAGGAGCCGCGCGCCGTGGCGAAAGGGCTCGCGGCCGTCGAGCGCCGGCAGCCATAGCAGCACGGTGACGAAGGACGCCACGAGGCCGACCGCCGAGAAGACCGCGACCTGGTGCAGCCCCGGGAACGGCGCGAGCAGCAGCGTCGCGTAGCCGACCAGCGTGGTCGCGATGCCGAGGCTGATGCCCGGCAGCACGCGATAGAGTCGCCGGCGCGGCGTGTTGGCGGCAAGGTCGAAGCGCGCCGACAGATATTGCAGGCAATAGTCGAGCGAAATGCCGATCAGGCTGACGCCGATCAGCAGCGCCGCCACATGCAGCGTCCCGAACAGCCACAGGCTGACCGAGAACGCGCAGACCACGCCCACGCCGATCGCCAGGGCCGTCAGCCAGAGCGGCCGCAGTGCGCGGAATACCACGAGCACCAGCGCCACGGTGCCGAGGAGAGAGACGATGCTGAGGGCGGAGGTCTCCTGCGTCGCTGCCGACGCGCCGGCATGCGCGTAGAACACGGCGCCGAAACGCAACACCCGGAGATCCGGCAGCCGGGACCGCAGCTTCTCCTCCGCGGCGGCGAAAACGCGCATGAAGCGGTCCTGGACGGCGAGCGTGAAGGCGTCGCCGCTCAGCTGCGCGCTGATGAGCACATAGGTCTTCGCGCCGTCGCGCACCGACAGGACGCCCTCGTCCGGGACGAGGCGCGGCAGCGGTGTCGGCAGCTCCGTCAGGAAGCTGGGCAGCAGCAGAAAAGGATCGCGCCGCAGCAGCGTTCCGTCGGCGATGGCGGCTGGGCCATAGACATTGGCGAGCGCCCGCGCGACGATCTCGGCGCCCCGCCCTTCCTCGAGGCGCTGGCGATCGGCCGCCGTGAGCAGGCCAAAGCGATAGGGAAAGAACATCTGGCCGAGGCGCAGCAGCCCATCGGACGGCAGCGTGAAGGTGACGGACGAGGCGACTCCAGAATCGCCGAGCGCCTGCGCCAACTCCGCGCCGGCGGACCGCGCCGCGTCGCGGTCGTCATGGCCGACGAGCAGGACGATGCGCTGCCCGAACAGGGCGGCGACCTTCTCCTTGGCGTGCTGCACCGTCGCGTCCCGCTCCTCCTGCGGCAGCAGTGCCAGCAGG
>DASVOY010000478.1:0-3395 GCA_036383115.1 Allostellaceae bacterium | reverse complement strand
AGGCGGATGTGGCGCCGAGCGGGCGGCTTCTGGCCGCCGAGACACTAGTCTTCGGACGCACGGCGCGGGGCGAGGTCTTCGCGCAGGGGCTGCTTCACGAGGCGTGGCGCGTCCGTTTCGGCGGCCGGCTCGTCTGGGCCGATGCGCTGCGGCTCGACGGCGACATTCGCGGCCGGCTCGACGCGCCGGCCGCCTTCGCCGGCGCTCGCGCGCTGGCGACGGCCGCCTATGTTGGCGCCGATGCGGCCGCACATCTGCCGCTGGCGCGCGCACTCGCCGAGGATGAAACCTGCCGCGCCGGAGCGAGCGTGGTGAACGGCGTGTTGCTGGCGCGCTTCCTGGGACCGCGCGCCGAGCCGGTGCGCCGCGCGCTCGGCCGCTACGTCTCGGGCTTGCGGCAGGCGGCGGCGGGACTGCCGCCGGCCATGCCGCGCTTGTGGAGCATCTAGGGAGCGCATCATGAACCTGACGCCACGCGAGAAGGACAAGCTGCTCGTCGCCATGGCGGCCACGGTGGCGCGCCGAAGGCTCGAGCGCGGCGTCAGGCTCAACCATCCGGAAGCGGTGGCGCTCATCACCGACTACGTCGTCGAGGGTGCGCGCGACGGCCGCTCGGTCGCCGAGCTGATGCGCGACGGCGCGTCGGTGCTGTCGCGCGAGCAGGTGATGGAGGGCGTGCCGGAGATGATCCACGACATCCAGGTCGAGGCCACCTTCCCCGACGGCACCAAGCTCGTCACCGTCCACCAGCCGATCCGGTAAGGAGAGGAGCATGATCCCCGGCGAGATCATCACCGAGCCGCGCCAGATCGAATTGAATGCCGGCCGCGCCACCGTCGAGCTCGATATCGCCAACTCCGGCGACCGGCCGATCCAAGTTGGCTCGCATTATCATTTCTTCGAGACCAACGCGGCGCTGAAGTTCGACCGCGACAAGGCGCGGGGATGCCGCCTCGACATCCCCGCGGGCACCGCCGTGCGCTTCGAGCCGGGCCAGACGCGCCGGGTGCGGCTCGTCGCCTATGCCGGGGAGCGCGTCGTGCACGGCTTCAATAACAAGATCCGCGGCAAGCTCGGAGACTGAATCCATGACTACCCGCATCAGCCGCGCGGCTTATGCCGACATGTTCGGGCCGACCGTGGGCGACCGCGTGCGGCTCGCCGACACCGAGCTCTTCATCGAAGTCGAGGAAGACCGCACGGTCTACGGCGAGGAGGTGAAGTTCGGCGGCGGCAAGGTGATCCGCGACGGCATGGGCCAGAGCCAGCGGAGCCGCGCCGAGGGCGCCGTCGACACCGTGATCACCAACGCGCTCATCCTCGACCATTGGGGCATCGTGAAGGCCGATATCGGCCTCAAGGACGGGCGCATCGCCGCCGTCGGCAAGGCGGGCAATCCCGATGTGCAGCCCGGCGTCGATATCGTCATCGGCCCGGGCACCGAGGTGATCGCCGGCGAGGGCAAGATCGTCACCGCCGGCGGCATCGACGTCCACATCCACATGATCTGCCCGCAGCAGATCGAGGAGGCGCTCTACTCGGGCGTCACCACCATGATGGGCGGCGGCACCGGGCCGGCCGCCGGCACCGCCGCCACCACCTGCACGCCCGGTCCCTGGCACATATCGCGCATGCTGCAGGCGATCGAGGCCTTTCCGATGAATATCGGCCTCTTCGCCAAGGGCAACGCCACCCTGCCGCGCGGCCTCATCGAGCAGATCGAGGCCGGCGCCTGCGCCATGAAGCTGCACGAGGATTGGGGCACGACTCCGGCGGCGATCGACAATTGCCTCAGCGTCGCTGACGAGTATGACGTGCAGGTGGCGATCCACACCGACACGCTCAACGAATCCGGCTTCGTCGAGGATACGATCGCCGCCTTCAAGGGTCGCACCATCCACGCCTTCCACACCGAAGGCGCCGGCGGTGGGCACGCGCCGGACATCATCCGCGTCTGCGGCGAGATGAACGTACTGCCGTCATCGACCAATCCGACGCGGCCCTACACCGTCAACACGCTCGACGAGCATCTCGACATGCTCATGGTGTGCCATCACCTGGACGGCAAGATCCCCGAGGATGTCGCCTTCGCCGAGAGCCGCATCCGCCGCGAGACGATCGCCGCTGAGGATATTCTGCACGATCTTGGCGCCTTCTCGATGATCTCCTCCGACAGCCAGGCCATGGGCCGCGTCGGCGAGGTGATCATCCGCACCTGGCAGACCGCCGACAAGATGAAGCGGCAGCGCGGGCGCCTGACCGAGGAGAAGGGCGACAATGACAATTTCCGCGCCAGGCGCTACGTCGCGAAATACACGATCAATCCCGCCATCGCCCAGGGGATCAGCCGGCATATCGGTTCGATCGAGCCGGGCAAGCTCGCCGATCTCGTGGTGTGGTCGCCGGCATTCTTCGGCGTGAAGCCCGATCTCGTGCTCAAGGGCGGCAGCATCGCCGCCGCGCCCATGGGCGACCCCAATGCCTCGATCCCGACGCCGCAGCCCGTGCATTACCGCCCGATGTTCGCTGCCTTCGGCCGCAACGTCGCGGCGAGCGCGGTGACCTTCGTCAGCGGCGCCGCTGCGGCATCCGATCTCGCCTTGCGCCTGGGGCTCGCCAAGCCGCTCGTCGCCGTCGAGAACACGCGCGGCGGCATCTCGAAGAAGAGCATGATCCACAACGACCGGACGCCGCGCATCGACGTCGACCCCGAGACTTATGAAGTGCGTGCCGACGGCGAGCTGCTGACCTGCGAGCCCGCGAAGGAGCTGGCGATGGCACAGCGGTATTTTCTGTTCTGAGAGCGACACGACATGTTGGATGAACAGGGTGCGTCCTTCGAGACGCGGTCCTTCGACAGGCTCAGGACTGCTCCTCAGAATGAGGCGCATTTCTCTATGCCATCAACAACTTGTCCTCACGCTGAGGAACCGCCGCAGGCGGCGTCTCGAAGCGCGCAGGATGGTTTTGCAGCGGTGCTTGCGATGACAAGCTCAGGTTGTTGCCGCCATGCTCCGCGCTGAGCGCATCGAGCGGGCGGCGCATTGGCCGCGCGAGCGCGCACGCGGCGTCGTGACGCTCGCCTATGATGATCGCCACCGTCGGCGCCTGCGACTCGCGAGCGATGCCGGAGAGCCATTCCTGCTCGATCTGCCGCAGGCCGGCGTGCTCGAGGAAGGCGATGGGCTCGCGCTGTCCGATGGCACGTGGTTCGCCGTCAAGGCGGCGCCCGAGGCGCTGCTCGAAGTGACCGCGCCAGGCCGCGATTTGCTCATGCGCATCGCTTGGCATATCGGCAACCGTCACCTGCCGGCGCAGATCGAGGAGAGCCGCATCCTCATCCGCGACGACCATGTCATTGCCGCCATGCTGGAGGGGCTAGGCGCGCGGGTGAG
>DASVOY010000477.1:0-2399 GCA_036383115.1 Allostellaceae bacterium | reverse complement strand
GGGTCGTCCGTCGCGTTGACGCCGGCGCGCAGATAACCGCCGCTGTTGTAAGTGCCGTCGTGCTTGATCGCGAGGCCGGCGATGCGCTGCTTCAGCGCCGCCGGCAGCGCCTCGTAAGCGCTGTACATGTTGCAGAAGCCGGTGTTGCCGCCGGCGGGCGGGACCTCAATGGCATAGAGCATGCTCGCCATCGGCGGATCGGCCAGATAGGACATGTCGGTGTGCCACACCGCCTCGCCCGCGCCGAGGCTGCCGATGGCGACGCCGTTCTCGATGACGTTCGAAACCACGTAGATCTCGGGCCTGCCCTCGACGAAGCGCCGCCCGTTCTCCTGCACCGGCGCCCAGTCGAGATCGCCGAAGCGACGGCTGAAAGCGATGAGGTCGTCGTCGGAAAGACGCTGTCCCCGGAACAGCAGCACGGAATGATCGACGAAGGCGCGACGGATCGCGGCGAAGATGTCACCATCGATGGTGCGGAGGTCGACGCCGGAAATCGCCGCGCCGAGGCCGGCGCCGGTCGGGATGACGGCGATGCGGGAGGACGACACGGTGCGCTCGAGGTTCACGGCCATGGCCCATCCTTCAGCTCAGCGCTTGTAGCATAAGGACGTCCGCCGTGTCGGCGCAAGTCGGCTACTGATACAGTCCCGCCACCCGCGCCCGTTGCTGCACCAGGGCCAGCACAGTGTCGATGGTGGGAGTCGGAACCCCGGTGAGGCGGCCCATCTCGTGCACGACGGTGACGAGCGGGTCGATCTCCAGCGGGCGCTGGCGCTCGAGGTCCTGCAGCATCGAGGTCTTGTGGCCGGTGACGCCACCGGCACCATCGATGCGGCGTTCGACATCGACGCGGAAATGGACGCCGAGCCTGTCGCCGATGGCCTTCGCCTCGAGCATCATCGCCCGCGCCACTGCGCGCGTGCCGGGATCATGCGCAATGACATCGAGCGTCGCATGGGTCAGGGCGCTGATCGGGTTGAAGCACAGATTGCCCCAGAGCTTCAGCCAGATCTCGTCGCGGATGTTATCGCGGACCGGCGCCTTGAGCCCGGCCTGCTCCATCAGCGCCGACAGGCGCTCGATGCGCCCGCTGCGCCCGCCCGTGGGCTCGCCCAACGGGAATTTGTCGCCGTAGACATGCTTGATCACGCCCGGCTCGACGATTTCGGTCGCGGGATAGACGACGCAGCCGATGGCGCGCTCGGGCCTGAGCCTCTCCCATTGCCTGGCGCCGGGATCGACGGTCTCGAGCGTTCGGCCGGCGAACTCGCCGCCATGCTGGTGGAAGTACCAATAGGGGATGCCGTTGACCGCCGTGACCACGGCGGTGTCGTTGCCGAGGAGCGGCTGCATCATGTCGACGCAACCTGGCACCGAATGCGCCTTGAGCGCGACGATGACGTAATCCTGCGGCCCGAGCTCGCCGGGGTCGTCGGTGCAGCGAGGATGCTCGGTGAAATCCTCATCCTCGGCCATGACCCGGACGCCATTGACCCGCATGGCCGCGAGATGGGCACCGCGCGCCACCAGGCTGACATCGGCCCCGGCGCGGGCGAGCTTCGCGCCCAGATATCCGCCGATCGCTCCCGCGCCCACCACGCACACTTTCATGGCCCTGCTCCCGAAAGCCGTTGCCTCTGGCACGGCACCAACGATCAGGGATAAAGCAGTGCTTCACAGATTCCGAGTTCGGCGATAAAGTAAAATAGTCAATCTGTAAATCTTTACAGAATTGCTATTGTCGACGGCAAAGCCTGTCAAAGGCGGGATCCAATGGACAAGAAGGTGATGCTCGGTCACCGGTTGCGGCGGCTCCGGCGCGAGCACGCGCTGAGCCAGGTGCAGCTGGCCGAGCAGCTCGAGATCAGCCCGAGTTATCTCAACCTCATCGAGCACAACCAGCGCCCGGTCTCGGCGGTGCTGCTGCTCAAGCTGGCGCGCATCTTCGACCTCGACCTGCAGAATTTCGCCGAGGACGACGAGGGCCGTATTCTCGCCGGCTTGCGGGAGGTCTTCGCCGATCCGGTGCTCGGCATGGGCGAGAGCGTCGGCGCGCAGGACCTGCGCGAGCTTGCGGAGCTGGCGCCGCCGGTGACCCAGGCGGTGATCGAGCTCTACCGCGCCTTCCGCCAGGCGCGCCACGAGGTCGAGACTCTGGCCGAGCGGGCGACCGGCCCGGAGGGGGCGGCGCCGCTCCAGGCGGACGTCTTCCCGCTCGACCGCGTCCATGACTTCTTCCAGGCGCAGGGCAATTATTTCCCCGATCTCGAAGGCGCCGCCGAGGCGCTGCGGCAGGAGGCGCCGCTCCAGCCCGGCGATGCCTGGCGCGGCCTCACCGAGTATGTGCAGCGCGAGCTCGGCCTCCAGGTGCGGATCATGCCGCATGACGTGATGGG
>DASVOY010000476.1:0-8195 GCA_036383115.1 Allostellaceae bacterium | reverse complement strand
ACCCAGGCTCGCAACAGCGCCGAGCAGCAGCGCCATGAGCAGCGCACGCGTCACGCCGGCTCTCCCTTTACTTCGAGCGCATCGCCGGCGGCGCGCGCGGGTGCACCGCCGATCCGGCGGTAGACGAGATCGGGCGACGGCGCCTGGGCCTGGCGTCGCGCCACGTCGAGCAAGTGATGGTCGGGAGACAGCGCGCAAGCGGGATCGACGCGGGCGGCGTCGCCGGTGAGCGCGAAGGCCTGACAGCGGCAGCCGCCCCAATCGATCTCGCGGCGCTCGCAGCTGCGGCACGGGTCGGGCATCCAGCTCGTGCCGCGGAACCGCTCGAAGGCTTCCGCCCCGTACCAGATTTCCGCCAGGCTTGTCTTGTGCACCGACGGAAAATCGAAACCGGGCAAGCTCTCCGCGGCGTGGCATGGCAGCACCTTGCCGGCCGGGCTCACATTGAGGAAGCGGCGGCCCCAGCCGCCCATGCACGCCTTCGGCCGGCGCGCATAATAGTCCGGCACGACGTAGTCGATCACCAGAATGCCCTTGAGCCGGACGCGCGCGGCTTCCACGGTCTCAGTGGCGCGGTCGAGCTGGTCACGCGTCGGCAGCAGCGCATCGCGATTGACCAGCGCCCAACCGTAATACTGGACATGGGCGACTTCGATGCGGCTGGCGCCAAGGGCGACGGCGAGGTCGATCATGCGCGGCAGGTTCGACAGATTCTGGCGATGCACGACGGCGTTGATCGTGAGCGGCAATCCGGCCTCACGCACCATCGCGGCGAAAGCGTGCTTCTTCGCCTGCGCGCCGGCGAGCCCGGCGATGCGGTCGCCATTCGCCGCGTCCGCATCCTGGATGCTGAGCTGCACATGCTCGAGCCCGGCCTCGACCAGCGCCGCGAAGGGCGCGGGGTCGCTCAGCACGCCCGAAGTGATGAGATTGCTGTAGAGCCCAACCTCGGTCGCGTGCCGTACCAGGGCCGGAAGATCGCGGCGCACCATGGGCTCGCCGCCGGAGAAATGGACCTGCAAAACGCCAAGGGCGGCGGCCTCGCCGAGCACGCGCCGCCATGTCGCGGTATCAAGCTCGGCACCCGCGCGCTCGAGTTGCAGCGGGTTCGAGCAATAAGGACACTGCAGCGGGCAGCGGTGGCTGAGCTCCGCAAGCAGGGCGAGGGGTGGCTCGGGACGGCTCATGCGTGCACCACGCCTAATTCGCGCCAGCCGGCCGGGTTAAGCGCGGTCGCCGCCGACTTTGGTGAAATGCATCAACGCACCCAAGGCAAGAGCCGGGGCGCCCGACATCAATAAAAGCGGCCGGGCCGGGAACTTTCGTTCCGGCGCGGCCGCATCACCATGCCCCAGCGGGACGAGGCGTAGACTTTAGGCGATTTCCGCGCAAGCGTAGGAATTGATCTCCATGCCGACAGAGATCTCTACGATTTTCGGCGTCTTCCACACCATGGTGTCCTCCTCAGAGCCCGATCAAAACACCTTCAACCCGGTTAACGCTATCTGGTGGCTACGGTATTGTCAACCGTGTTTGGAATCGTTCAAGACTATGTGATGGCGCGACACGTCTCTTCCAACCGTCCGTCGCGGCGCGCGATGTGCTGCGGCGCGGGCGCGGCGCTGCTGTGCTGCCTGCCGGCACTGCGCGCCGGGGCGGAGGCATTGCGCGATCTGCCGCTGGCGCTGGTCGAGATCGCACCCGGCATCCACGTCTCGCAAGGTGTCCATGCCGAGGCGGTGCCGTCGAACCTCGGCGCCATCGCCAATGTCGGTTTCATCGTGGGGAATGCGGGTGTCGCGGTGATTGACAGCGGCGGCTGCCTGCTCTGGGGCCGCCGGCTGCGTGAGGCAATTCGCCGCACCAGCGATTTGCCGATCACTCACCTGGTGCAGACCCACATGCACCCCGACCATGTGTTCGGCGCCGCCGCCTTCCTCGCCGATGGGCCGACAATCCTCGGCCATCGCAATCTGCCGGCGGCGCTGGCCAGCCGGCAGGCGTATTACGCCCGGCGTCTCGCCGAGGTGCTCGGCGATCTGGCGGCAGGCTCGGTCGTGGTCCCGCCGACGCAGCTCGTCGACAGCGAGGCGGAGATCGACCTCGGCGGGCGCATCCTCCGGGTGACCGCGCACCGCACGGCGCATACCGACAACGATCTCAGCATCTTCGATCTCGCCACGCGGACCCTGTGGGCGGGCGATCTGCTGTTCATCGACCGCATACCCGCGCTCGACGGCAGCCTGCTCGGCTGGCTGGCGACGATCGAGGAGCTGCGCCGATTGCCGGCGGCGCGTGTCGTGCCCGGCCACGGGCCGCATGCCGCCCCGTGGCCCGCCGCGGCCGACGCGCAGCGCCGTTACCTGACGCTGTTGCGCGATCGCATTCGCAAGATCCTCCGCGACGGCGGCACGATGGAGCATGCGATCGCAACAGTCGGCAGCGACGAGCGCGACCGTTGGCTGCTGTTCGACGACTACAACGCCCGCAACGTCACCGCCGCCTTCCACGAGCTCGAGTGTGCGTGACGCGGCGCTCAGCTCGGCGGGCGCCGATCGGCGCCGGTGGTGCGGCTCGTCGCGGCCGGGTCGCCGGCGCGGCAGTCCGGTCGCGGTTTCGTCCCGCGCTGGCCCGCAGGCACGCGGCAATTATCCACCCGCTGCTCGTCGGAGGCTTTGTCGGACAGTCTCTCCTTGAGCGTCTCGGTCGCTGCGGCAGCGGCGCTCGTGTCGGGCATGGAAGGCTGCGCTTGCGCGTCCGCGGCACTCAGCTGGGCGAGAAACAGAATGGTCAGGACGGCTGTGCCAAGCATGTTGCGATCTCCCTATGCCAGCAGTCTAGCCGGCGACGCCGGCGAAATCTTCCCGCCGATTGCGGCGAATTCGGCCGTCTCGGTTTGGTGCGCGAAGGCGGCGGCAACCATCGCGCGTCGGCGGCGTGCGCGTGCTGCCATGACTGTTGTCTGGGAGCGGGCCATCAGGAGATCAGCCATGGCAGAGCAGAAGCGCGACAAGGGCGAGAGCGTCCTCACGGACAAGGAGAAGTTCGAGCAGGATCCAGACAAGGAGAAGGTAAGCCACATGGGCGACAAGCCCGGCCGGGCCCGCGAGCACGAGCAGCAGACCCCGCAGAAGTGACCACAGGGCGGCGCGGTGCCGGGGTGAGGAACACGGCGCGCGGCCTGCCTGTTCTCGTAGGAAGCGGACGGCGTGGCAGTGCCGTGGACCGTTCCCCGCCGGTCGCGCCGATCCTCCCCCCAGCAATGAGGTGCATCATGAAGAAGTTCTTGAGCGTCGTCGCGGTGACGGCGCTGGCGACCGCATCGCTGCCGGCCTGGTCCCAGACCAACCCATCGCCGTCGAACGACCAGACCCAGAATCCGCCGGGTGTCGGGGGCACGTCCAAGCCCGGCATCGCCGGACATCCCGGCAACAAGTCCGGTCCGGATGCGCGCCAATCTGGGACGAGCACGCCGCCGTCCGACGCCGGCACCGCGACCAGCCCGTCGCGGGACGAGAGCAAGGTTCCAGGGCTGCCGGGCGGCAAATCCGGTCCGTCGGATCGGGCGCCGGGTTCGAATACATCCAAGTCGGACTCGTCGAAGAGCCGCTAGCCCAGCGGGATCAGCGCTTTGACATTGGCGTCGGGGTCGCCGGCCGGTGATCCCGACGCGATTTCGTCGAGACGCGCGTCAACCTGCGGTGCAGCGATCCTCGAGCTCTGACGCCACCTGCTCGCAAATGGCTGCCAGTTCAAGGAGTTCTCGCTCGAGCGAGGAATCGGCCTTGGCAGCAGAGTCGCGAAACCTGGCTGCTTGTTCACGCCAATACGCGGCATCTTCCATCGCAAGCTCCCGAACCAACGCCGCCCGACCATCTCCCTTTGCTGCAGCCTTGCGCAAGGCAGCGAGAAAACCTGCACGCCTCGTCTTTATTCTCGCACCGTCCCATCATCATTCTCGGGCGCGCTCCAGGTCAAGGCGGGAAACGCGTGGTCATGCCATGGCGCACGACATGCCGGCGTCGCGTCGCGCGGGATTGAGCTATGATGGGCTGAGCCCTTGCCGATGCGGGGCCGGGTCCTTGTCGGGGAGAGACCGATGAATCGCAGAGGATTGATGGGGCTGCTGACGGGTGCGCTCCTGGCGCTCGCTGGGGGGAACGCGGCGGCGGCCGAGGGCGGCGGGCATCGCCTGGTGCTGCAGGTCGACACCAACGACCCCGTCGCCATGAACCTCGCCCTCAACAACGCCACGGCGGCGAATGAATATTATTCGTCGCGTCACGAGACCGTCGCGATCGAGGTCGTCGCGTATGGGCCGGGGCTGCACATGCTGCGTGCAGACACCTCGCCGATCAAGGCGCGGCTTGAGGCCTTTCACCACAGCATGCCCGCGGTCAGGTTCTCGGCCTGCAACAACACGTTGCAGGGGATGGAGACGGCCGAGGGCAGGAAGGTCGAGCTGCTTCCCGAGGCCACCATCGTGCCCTCCGGCGTGGTCAGGCTGATGGAGCTCCAGGAGCAAGGCTGGAGCTACGTCCGCCCGTAGAGGTCGTCGGCGGCTCGCCGCGGGCGAAGCGGCGGCCGATCTGCATCGCCGGCCGCTCGACGCAGCGGAACATGATCTCGGCGCTGACCAGCGACAGCACGACCGCGGCCAGCAGGATCGCCGGCAGCGGCAGGCGGCCGTAGAGCAGATGGACCGCCGCGAGCAGCACCAGCATGTGCACGAGATACAGGCTGTAGGAGACGCGCCCGAGCCAGCGCAGCGGTGGGAGGGACAGCAGGCGCTGGGCGCTGGGTGAGGTCATGGCCAGAATTATGATTCCGACCGCCGCCGTGCCCCAGATGAAGCGCGACCACGGCAGCAGCGCGGCCGGGCACATCGCCGCCGTCAGGCAGGCGAGCCAGAGCAGAGGCCGGACCGGCGACGGCACGGCGCGCAGCATCGCCCGCCACCGCTCCTCATGCCTGGCGAGTGCGATCCCTGCGACGAAAAACACGATGTATTGCCCGGTAGCCAGGATCGTTCCGATGGCGCTCTGCTCGCTGACATGGAGCAGCGTGTAGGCGCAGGCAACGTAGAGCAGGGCCGATAGCGCGATCGCGGGCCAGCTGGCGATCGCCGACAGCGCGATCAGCAGTGGAAAGATGACAGAGATGCGCAGCTCGTGGACGAGACTCCAGACAGGAACGTCGAGGATCTCGTCCTTGGCCATCCCGGTCATCATCAGATGCCGCGCGACATCCTGGCCGGTGATGCTCCGGCTCCAAGACTCGGCATTGAACTCATGACCGAAGGCAGCGATGGGCTCGGGCGCGATCAGGAAATAGAGCGCGGCCGAGATGAGGATGGCGGCGGCGAAGGGCAGATAAAGCCGGCAGAACCGCTTGGCGAGATAGCGCGGATAGGCCGGCTGCGTCCCGCGGATGAACGGCAGCGCCAGCACGAAGCCGCTGAGCACGAAGAAGAACATCACCGCCGGCTGGCCCTCGGTGAGAAGCCGCAGCGGCGTGTAGCGGAACCAGGCCCAGGGCTGCGCCCAGGCGGAAAGGTCGAGGAGCCGCACATTGAAGCGGAGATCTTCCGGGTACACCTCATAGCAATGACTGAAGAGTACGGTGAGCGCTGCCAGGCCGCGCAACGAGTCGAGCGTCGTAATACGCATGGCAGGGGAGTGCACCTGCGTTGCCGTCTACCCGATGCGCCAACAAGCAGCTTGGCCCCCGGGCCCAGCTTTCAATTTCCGGCTGCCGGTTCGCCTCTGTGCGCGATCCGTGGCAATATGGCGTCGCTTTCCGGGTGAACGAGATGACCGAGCGCGAACGCCAGGAAGAGGATGATCGCTTCACCAACAGCCTCGCCGGGCTCGCGGTGACGCTGGTGCTGCTGGTGATCGGCTTGTGGCTCGCCGAGGCGATCGCGGCGGAATCGAACCTCGAGGACTGTCTGCTGCAGGGCCGCATGAACTGCGAGCGCATCGAGCTGTCGCCGTTGCGGTGAGAATATGCCGACGGGGCGGCCCCGGGCGTCACGGCGCTGCCGGAAAGAGATGGATCGTGATCGTCATGCTCAGCATCTCGCCGGGATAGTTGCCCGGCAGCGGCGGGAAGGGCGCCGTTGCGCGGATCATGGTCGCGCCCGCCTCGTCGAGCGCGGCGGCGCCCGAGGGATGCAGCAGCTTGACGGCGCGCAACCCGCCCGTTCGGTCGATGAGCACGGCATAGACCGGCGTGCCCTCGACCGGCAGGCCGAACTGGCCCATGACCTTGGGATAGACCCGGTGCCGCTCGAGCAGGTCCCGTGCGTGATTGAGATAGGGATCGCCGGTCTCCTCGCGCTCCCCGGGCTCGAGCATGAGGAGTTGCGGCGTAACGGGACGGGGTGCCCGCGCCTTGTCGGCCGCTTTGCGCGGATCGTGGCGCGCGGCCTCCTTGCGCGGCTCCGCGGCAGCGCTGTCCTTCGAAGGCGCCGGCTTCTCCTGCGCGGGCGACGGCTCGGGACGTGACGGCTCGGGTGGCTTGGTCGCTTCCGGGCCGGGCGCGTCCGCAGCAGGAGGCGCAGTCGTCCTTTGGTCCTTGCCCGATTCCCGCCCGATCAGCGGCGGCGAGGGCGGCGGCGCCGGCTCGGGCTTCGGCGGCGCGAAGACGATGCGTACCGGAATGGGCTCGGTTTCGCCCGGCGGCGAGAGTGGGAACCGCCAATCCCAGATCAGCGAGATGATGACGGCAGCATGCAGAAATGCCGCCGCGGCCACGGCGAGCCAGTCCCGCCAGCCCCAGCGGTCGTCGCTCGCGGGGAGGTCGCGGAGGGCGAGCCCGACCGGCAGCACGACATCCCGGACCTCGCTGCTCACCCGTCGGACTCCGACCCTCGTCTGCCGCCGTGATACGCGCTGATCACACCGCGCCATCCCCCGCCGCCGGGCCCAGCAGCTCCGCATTGTGCTCGCCGAGCTTCGGCGCGGCGCGGCGCATGGGCGGGCGGACGCCGTCGAAGGAGAGCGGCAGGCCCACGAGGCCGAGACCCGTTCCCGGCGCCTCCTCGATCATGCCGATTGCCGCCGTCTGCGGTTCGGCGGCCACCTCGTTGAGGCTCTGGATCGGCGCGCAGGGCACGCCCACCGCCTCGAGCCGCTCCACCCACTCGCTCGAGCGTCCCGCGCCGATGATGGCGGCGATCTCCGGCAGGATCGCGCTCTTGTTCGCCTGGCGCAGCGCATTGGTCTTGAAGCGTTCGTCCTCCGCCCATTCCGGCCGGCCCAGGGCCTTGGCGAGCTTCCGGAAGAGGCGATCATTGGCGGCGGCGATCATGATCTCGCCGTCGTGCGTCGCGAACGCCTCGAAGACGACGAGCCGCGGGCTGCCGGTGCGGTGTCGCTGCGGCACCTCGCCGGTCACCTTGAAGCTGGCGAACGGTATCGTGAGCCAGGTGAGCGCGGTCTCGAACAGCGAGGCATCGACCATGCCGCCGCGCCCGGTCTGTCCCCGCCGCAGCAGTGCCGCGAGGCACCCCAGCGCGGCCCACATCGCGGTGCCCATGTCGAGGATGGGCACGGCGACACGGGTCGGCGGCGCACCCTCGGCGCCGTTGAGGCTGAAGATTCCCGAGAAGGCCTGCATCATCGGCTCGTAGCCCGGCTTCAGCCGCAACGGCCCCTTGTGGCCGAAGGCCGAGAGCGAGCAATAGACGAGGCGCGGATGGCGCGCGGTCAGCCGCTCCGCGCCGAGGCCCAGCTCCTCCATCGCGCCCGGGCGCATGTTGTGGAGGAGCACGTCCGCCTTCGCCAGATGGTCCTCGAGCCACGCGATGCCGCGCGGGTCCTTCAGGTCGAGCACGACGCTGCGCTTGTTACGGTTCACGGTCTGGAAGATGGCGGAGGCGCCCTGCCAGAAGGGCGGGCCCCAGCCGCGCGCGTCGTCGCCCTCCGGGCGCTCGATCTTGACGACGTCGGCGCCGAGCGTCGCCAGGATCTCGCCGGCATAGGGCCCGGCGAGGTTCTGGCCGATCTCCACGACCTTGATACCGGTGAGCGGCAGCATCGTCGACCTCTGCTCTTGCTTGATCCCGGGCGATGGTTGCGCCAATCGGCGATGCTGTCGAGCCCGTCGCGCCGGCTTGAGGATTGTTGGCCAAGCCAATATACAGGGGCGGCCGCGCCGCCGGCGCGATGGCAACGAGGAAGTCCTTGAAT
>DASVOY010000475.1:0-5976 GCA_036383115.1 Allostellaceae bacterium | reverse complement strand
GTTTTTGCCGTCATCACCCGCTCATTCCCGCACGACTACCGCACGCGGATCACCGCGCTGACGCTGGTCGGCGGCTTCGCCAGCACCGTGTTCATTCCGCTGACGCAGCTGTTCATCGCCGAGCTTGGCTGGCGGGACGCGCTCATCGCGCTGGCTTTGTGCAACATCGCAATAGCGTTCCCCGTGCATGCGCTGCTGCTGCGCGACGGCGCGCGCAAAGACCGGATCGCCCGCGCCGAGACGCGAGCGATCGGCGACGCGGCGATGCGCCGCGCGCTCGGCCATCCCGTCTTCTGGGCGCTCGCGATCTGCTTCACCGCCTATTACGCGACCTTCTCGGCGATGACCTTTCACATCATCCCGCTGCTGACCGAGCGCGGCGTGCCGACGACGACCATCGTCGCGGCGATCGCCACCATCGGTCCGGCGCAGGTCGCGGGCCGCGTCGTGCTCCTGGCCTTGGGCAGGCGATGTTCCACCGCCCTTGCCGGTCGGCTCGCTTTTCTTGGCCTGCCCTGCTCCGCCCTGCTGCTGCTCGCGCTTCCCGCCTCCCTCGCCGGCCTATTCGCGTTCGCCTGCGTCTATGGCGGCGCCAACGGCGTCATCACCATCATCCGCGGCACGGCCGTGCCGGATCTGCTGTGGCGCGAGGGCTATGGCGCGATCAACGGCGCGCTGACGCTGCCGGCCAATGTCGCGCGCGCGGCCGCCCCCTTCGGCGCCGCGCTCATCTGGGGCGCCACCGGAGACTACGATGCGGTGTTGTGGGCGATCCTGCTGGGCGGGATCATTGCCGGGCTCGGCTTCTGGCTCGCCGCCGCGCGCGCCGCGCCGCGCGAGAGCTGACCCGCCAATGCCTTAACGCCGACGCGCGCCGCGCAGCAGGCGGAAGGGGTTGGGGAGCCACTCCAGGCTCTCGCGCAGCCGCGCCTGGTATTTGGGAATGGCCATGACGTTGGCGAGGCGGCGCTCGAGGAAGGCATGCGTCTCTTCGGCACCGGGCGAGCGATCGTCAAGCCAATAGAGCGTCGTCGACGCGTAGACGCCGGCGAGAAGGGCGCGCTTGGTATAGAAATTGAAGTCGGTCGCGGTGTCGCCCGCGGCGTACCATATCGCATCGACCGTATCGTAGAGCAGCTTGAGGCTGAGCGGCACGTTGTGCGGCAGGGCGAGCACGGCGAGAGAGCGGCGCACCGCCTCGCGATGCGGCTCGAGGATGCCGAGGCGGGTGCGCACCGCAGCGGCGATGCGCTCGCGCACCTTCATCGTCGCGAGTGGGACGCTGGCCAGCAGCTCCAGCGTGTTGCGATCGGCCCAGCGGCTGAAGGCGGCGACCACATCAGGCACGCCGCCGGGGAAGAGCGCCGCCACCTCCGCCGCATCCATGCCGAGCCGTTGCGCCGCGGCCTCCATGGTGCCGCGGCTCCAGCCGTCGAAGGGCACGTCGGGCAGCATCGCAAGGAGGAGCTCTTCGCGTCTGGCGTCCTGGTCCATGGTGCCTAGTCCACGTCCCCGCCAGCGCCGGGGAGGTCGATCGGATAGCGCACGCTCTCCTCGTTGAACGCGAGGAGGCCCAGATCGCTCATGCGCTGCGGATAGAGGACGCCGTCGAGGTGGTCGCATTCATGCTGCACGACGCGGGCGTGAAAGCCTTCGACCGTGCGATCCACCGCCTCGCCTTCGGGAGTAACGCCGCGATAGCGGATGCGCGCCCAGCGCGGCACGGCGCCGCGCAGGCCCGGCACGGAGAGGCAGCCCTCCCAGCCGAGTTCGCGTGCTTCGCCCAAAGGCTGGATCACGGGATTGACCAGTGCCACCAGGTCCTGCGGCAGATCGGCGGGGCGGCCGGTGACGCGCTCGGCCGGCACGCGGAAGATGACGACGCGCTTGGGCACATGCACCTGGGGCGCGGCGAGGCCCGCGCCGGCGATATCGGCGAGCGTCTCGACCATGTCGGCGACGAGGCGCTTTACCTCGGGCGCGGTGGGATCGGCGACCGGCTCGGCGACGCCGCGCAGCACCGGATGCCCCATGCGAGCGATCTTGAGAATGGCCATGGCCGCCAATTATGTGGCCCGGCGCCCCCGGGGTAAAGCGCCGGCGATCGGCGGCATCTCGGCTTGCGATATCGCATTTACCTTCTGGTTGCGATATGGCGCCTAAATTCGGTAGATCATCGGCCCCAAGGGGATTGGCATGCCGGCGTTCGGAGTGTTGGTGGTTCTGACGCAGATTGCGTGCGCGGTACATGTCTTCCGCACCGGCCGCAACTATGTGTGGATCTATATCGTCGTCTTCGTACCGGTAGTCGGCATATCGGCCTATTTTCTGGTGGAGATCCTGCCGGGGTTGATGCACAGCCGGACGGCGCACCAGGCGGCCTCGGGCGTGGTGCGCGCGATCGATCCGGGCCGGGACGTGCGTGAGGCGCTGCGGCGCGTGGCGATCACGCCGACGGCGGACAACAAGGCGCGGCTGGCGGCCGAGTATCTCGCCGCAGGCCAGCCCGAGGCGGCGGTGCCGCTCTATCGCGAGGTGCTCACCGGCATCCACGAGACCGACCCCGCCATGATGCTCGGCCTCGCCCGCGCCCTCTTCGCCCAGGGCGAGCTGGCCGAGACCCAGGCGGTGCTGGAGAAGCTGCGCCAAGCCAACCCTAACTACAGCTCGCCCGAGGGGCATTTGATCTACGCGCGCAGCCTCGAGCTGCAAGGCCACACCGAAGCCGCGCTCAGGGAATATGGCGCCTTGATCCCGTACTACCCGGGCCAGGAGGCGCGCTGCCGTTGCGCCCTCCTTCTCGAGCAGAGCGGACGGGCGGGGGAGGCCAGGCGGCTCTTCGAGGAGGTATGCCAGTCGATAGAGTATGGCCCGCGCCACCAGCGCCGCGTACAGCGCGAGTGGTACGACATCGCCAAGCGCCAGCTCGCCGGCTGATCGGCCAATCTCCGTCCCGGCTTCACAAATCTGCCGTGCCGTGCTATTCATCAGTCAGCTGGCTGCGGTTTTCGCAGCCGGTCTTTTTTTAACCAACGGAAGGAGAGGAGATCTCGTGCAGGTACTCGTTCGCGACAACAATGTCGACCAGGCGCTGCGTGTCCTCAAGAAGAAGATGCAGCGCGAGGGGGTATTCCGCGAGATGAAGCTCCGCCGCAACTACGAGAAGCCGTGCGAGCGCCGCGCCCGCGAGAAGGCCGAGGCGGTGCGCCGCTACCGCAAGCTCCTCCGCAAGCGGATGGAGCGCGAGGGATACTGAGCCCGTCCGCCGGCTCATCTGGTCAAGTTTGAAAGCCGCCCGGGTCTCCCGCGGCGGCTTTTGGTTTGAGCGCGTCCGCCGTTGTCTTGCTGCCGGCCCCTCGGTACGACGCAGCGCAGCACCATATTGTTTGGCACGCGCGGCCTGGCCTGAATCCCACGCGCTCTGGCATGGGATTTCGGAACATGAACGGAGAACGATGTGGAAAAGCGGCAGCTTGGAAAATCCGGACTGGAAATCGCCCCGCTGGTCTTCGGCGGCAATGTCTTCGGTTGGACGATCGACGAGCCGACCTCCTTCGCCGTGCTCGATGCCTTCGTCGCCGCCGGGTTCAATGCCATCGACACCGCCGACGTCTATTCGAAATGGGCGCCCGGCAACAAGGGCGGCGAGTCCGAGACGATCATCGGCAACTGGCTGAAGCGCCGCGGCGACCGTGGCCAGGTCATCATCGCCACCAAGGTCGGCATGGACATGGGCGCGGGCCGCAAAGGCCTCTCGAAGGCTTATATCCTGAAGGCCGTCGAGGACTCGCTGAAGCGCCTGCAGACGGATTACATCGATCTCTACCAGGCGCATGCCGACGATCCCGAGACACCGCTCGAGGAGACGCTCGGGGCGTTCGCCCAGCTCGTTAAGCAGGGAAAGGTCCGCGCCATCGGCGCGTCCAACTATACCGCGCCGCGCCTCAAGGAGGCGCTCGAGACGAGCAAGCGGCTGGGATATCCGCGCTATGAGAGCCTGCAGCCGCTCTACAATCTCTATGACCGCTCGGCATTCGAGGGCGAGCTCGAGCAGCTGTGCCTCGAGGAGAAGCTCGGCGTCATCCCCTATTATTCGCTGGCCAGCGGCTTTCTCACCGGCAAGTACCGCTCCGAGGCCGATCTCGGCAAGAGCAAGCGCGGCGCCGGCATCAAGAAATACTTGAACCCGCGCGGCTTACGCATCCTCAAGGCGCTCGACGAGGTGGCCGCGAAGTACAAGGCGACGCCGGCGCAGATCGCGCTCGCCTGGCTGATCGCGCGGCCCAGCGTGACCGCGCCGATCGCCAGCGCCACCAGCGTCGCGCAGCTCAACGAGCTGACCAAAGCGGCGCAGCTGAAACTGAACCGGGACGCGATCGAGCTGCTCGACAAGGCGAGCGCCTGAGCGTTTCCGGAGATCGGCTGCAGCCGCCCCCTACTCCAGCGCCTTGACGATCTGCTCGGACATCTTCTTGGCGTCGCCGAACAGCATCATCGTGTTGTCGCGGAAGAAGAGCTCGTTCTCGACGCCGGCATAGCCGGACGCCATAGAGCGCTTGACGAAGAGCACCGTCTTCGCCTTCTCGACATCGAGGATCGGCATGCCATAGATCGGCGATTTGGGATCGGTCTTGGCCGCGGGGTTGGTGACGTCGTTGGCGCCGATGACATAGGCGACGTCGGTGGTGGCGAAGTCGCGGTTGATCTCGTCGAGTTCCAGCACCTCCTCGTAAGGCACGTTCG
The DNA here is from genome assembly GCA_036383115.1 of Allostellaceae bacterium. GTDB lineage: Bacteria > Pseudomonadota > Alphaproteobacteria > ATCC43930 > CGMCC-115725 > DAHUYF01. Next base: position 1,233 of record DASVOY010000475.1, on the reverse strand, counting down.
CCTCGGCGAGCAGCACGTTCATGTGGCCGGGCATGCGGCCGGCGACGGGATGGATGGCGTAGCGCACCTGCACGCCCTCGCGCTTCAGCATGTCGGCCATTTCGCGCAGCGCGTGCTGCGCCTGCGCCACCGCCATGCCATAGCCCGGCACGATGATCACCGAGCTCGCATTCTTGAGGATGAAGGCGGCGTCCTCGGCGCTGCCAGATTTGACCGCGCGGTCGGCGGCGCCGACATGCCGGTCGTGATCTCGATGCTCAATTCTTATTCGGGATGGGCGGCCGCCGGCATCGGCTTCACCCTCAACAACAGCCTTCTCATCATCACCGGCGCGCTGGTGGGCTCCTCGGGCGCCATCCTCAGCTACATCATGTGCAAGGGGATGAACCGCTCGATCTTCAACGTCATCTTGGGTGGCTTCGGCACCGAGGGCGGCGCGGTAGCCGCCGGCGGCGGCGCCACCGACCGCGCGGTCAAGTCGGGCAGCGCGCTCGACTTCTGGTTGATCACCATCATCGCGCTGGCGCTCGGCGTACTGATGATCATCCCGATCGGCGGCGCCGACATGCCGGTCGTGATCTCGATGCTGAATTCCTACTCCGGCTGGGCCGCCGCAGGCATCGGCTTCACGCTGGGCAATTCGGCGCTGATCATTACGGGCGCTCTGGTCGGCTCATCGGGCGCAATCCTGTCCTACATCATGTGCCACGCGATGAATCGTTCGTTCATCTCGGTCATTCTCGGCGGCTTCGGCGGCGAGACCGCTGCCGCCGGTGGTGGCTCGGGCGAGCAGAAGCCGGCCAAGCTCGGCTCGGCTGACGATGCGGCCTTCGTCATGAAGAACGCGCAGAAGGTCATCATCGTGCCCGGCTATGGCATGGCGGTGGCGCAGGCGCAGCACGCGCTGCGCGAAATGGCTGACACGCTGAAGAAGGAAGGCGTCGAGGTGAAATATGCCATTCACCCGGTGGCGGGCCGCATGCCCGGACACATGAACGTGCTGCTGGCCGAAGCCAATGTGCCTTATGACGAGGTGTTCGAGCTCGAGGATATCAATTCGGAATTTGCGCAGGCCGACATCGCCTTCGTGATCGGCGCCAATGACGTCACCAATCCGGCGGCGGAAGAGGACAAGACCTCGCCGATCTACGGCATGCCCGTGCTGCAGGTCTGGAAGGCCGGCACTGTGATGTTCATCAAGCGCTCGCTGGCCTCCGGCTATGCCGGCATCGA
>DASVOY010000474.1:0-5742 GCA_036383115.1 Allostellaceae bacterium | reverse complement strand
GGGCGAGCTCTCGACCTTCACCACGCGCCAGAAACGGCCGGCGAAGTTCCCGCCTTACAAGCACGATCAACTCCAGCAGAGCTTCGCGCCGGTGATCGCCGAGCTGCGCCAGGCGCTGAGCGCCGTGCTCGAGCAGAACGCCATCCCCATCCCGCTGCAGGAGCGGCAATACGGCGTGCGTGTCGCCGTCGTCCAGGATCGCACGCTCTTCACCAACGCCGCCTTCGTGCTGGCGGTCAAGGCCGAGCTGCAGGCCGAGCTGCTGCGGCGCAATTTCGTCGCGCAGGTCAAGCTCGGTCCGGTCGAGCAGATCGCGCAGCTCGTCAATTCCGCGCTCCCGGGCATCGCGGTGCGGCCGCTCCCGGTGGCGCCGCGGCAGCTCCCCTATCACAGCGGCACCGTCTATTTCGAGCTCGACCGCGCCGGGCCGCTCTGGAAGCAGCTGCAGCAGCCGGGCGGCTCGGGCGGTCTCGCGTTGTTCGTCGGCGGCGAGTTTCCGGGTCTGGAAATGGAGCTCTGGGCGATCCGGGGCTGATCCAGGAAGGCGAGGGCCATGAGCCAGGACGATCCCTTCTCTGCCGGTTCTGACAGGACGGTCATCCGGCCCAATCCCGGCGGAAGGCGCGCCGCAGCACCCGGTCCCGCGCCAATGGGCGCTCCGGCGGTCATGCCGGCAGGGGCGACGGCGCCCGCGGTGCTGCCCAATGTCGGCTTGAATCCGCTGGCGAGCGCGGCCGCGCCGCTGCTGGCGCTGGCCGTGCGGCTGCGCAGTACGGCGACCATGGCCAATGTCGACGCGTTGCGCGAGCGTGTCGTGCAGGAGATCCGCTCTTTCGAGCGGCGCGTCTCGGGCGTCAACCTGCCGCGCGAGGCGCTGCGTGGCGGGCATTACGCCATCTGCGCCACCATCGACGACGTCATCAACAACACGCCCTGGGGCACCAGCGCCAATTGGGCGCGCCACAGCATGACCGGCGCGTTCCACAACGACGTCGCCGGCGGCGAGCGCTTCTTCGAATTCCTCAACCATTTCCAGCGCGAGCCGGGCCGCTACGGCGACGTGCTCGAGCTCATGTATCTCTGCCTGTCGCTGGGCTTCGAGGGCCGGATGCGCGTGGCGCAGCGCGGCGCCTCGGAGCTGAGCCGGGTGCGCGAGGGCCTCTACAATCTGCTGCGCCAGCGCCGAGGCGATGTCGACCGTGCGCTGTCGCCGAGCTGGCGCGGCCTCGAGGCGCCGCACCGGCCATTGAGCACCATCCTGCCGGCCTGGGTGATCGGCCTCGCCGTCGCCGCCGTCCTGATTCTGGTCTTCATCGTCTTCAGCTATCTCCTCAACAGCACTTCCGACACCGTCTTCGCCCGCTTCGGCACGCTGCCGCCAGCGGGGCAGGTGGCGCTCCGGGTTGCCGCGCCCGCGCCGCCGCCGGCGCAGCGCGATGACCTGCTGCAGCGTCTCAGCACGTTCCTGGCGCCGGAGATCCGCGACGGCCTGGTTACCGTGTCGGCGACGCCGCAGACGGCGATGGTCCGCCTGCGCGGCAGCGACCTTTTCGCCTCCGGCACCGACACGGTCAACGACCGTTACCTGCCGCTGCTCGGCCGCGTCGCCGCCGCGCTCGACAAGGAGCCCGGTACCGTCGCCGTCATCGGCCACACCGACAACGTGCCGATCCGCTCCCTGCGCTTCCCCTCGAACTACCAGCTGTCGCTGGCGCGCGCCGAGATGGTGCGCAGCGTGCTGCGCCGGGGCATGGTCGCGCCGCATGAGCTCTCTGCCGAAGGCCGCGCGGATAGCGACCCCGTCGCGTCCAACAGCACGCCCGAAGGGCGCGCCTCGAACCGGCGCATCGAGGTGGTTCTGACCAGGCAGGATAGCGCGCAATGAAGCGTGTTCTCGGGGTTGTCACAGCGAAGTGGTTCGTCACGCTCATCGGCGCGATCGCGCTGTCGCTGATCGTCTGGTTCATCGGCCCGCTCATCGCCGTCGCCGATATCCGCCCGCTCGACGGCGAGCTGGCGCGCATTATCGTTGTGATGCTGATCCTGGTCGGCTGGGGTCTCATCAACATCTTCTCGCGCGTCAAGGACGCGCAGACCAACGCGAAGATGGCGGCGGCGCTGACCGAGGCGCCCAAGGACGCCGCCGCGGCCGAGACCGCCGAAGAGATCGCGCAGATGAGGAAGCGGCTCGAGGAGGCGCTGGCGCTGCTCAAGAAGGGCACGGCGGCGAAGGGCCGCGGCGGCCACCTCTACCAGCTGCCCTGGTACATGCTGATCGGCCCGCCCGGCTCGGGCAAGACGACCGCGCTGCAGAATTCCGGCCTCAATTTTCCGCTGGCGGCGAAATACGGCAAGGACCCCGTCAAGGGCGTCGGCGGCACGCGCAATTGCGACTGGTGGCTGACCGATGAGGCGGTACTGCTCGACACCGCCGGGCGGTACACGACGCAGGACAGCCACGCCGCCTCCGACCAGGCGGCGTGGAAGGGCTTTCTCGGCCTCCTCAAGAAATTCCGCCCGCGCCAGCCCATCAACGGCGCGCTCGTCGCCATCAGCATCGCCGACATCATCGGCCTGTCGAGCGGCGAGCGCCTCGCGCATGCGCGCGCGATACGCCAGCGCCTGCGCGAGCTCAGCGAGGAGTTCGGCATCCGCTTTCCCGTCTATGTGCTCCTTACCAAGGCGGATCTGATCGCCGGCTTCGTCGAGTTCTTCGACGATCTCGGCCGCGAGGACCGCGAGCAGGTCTGGGGCATGACGCTCGCCATGGACCGCGGCGGCGAGGAGGAGGCGCCGGCGGTGGTGGGATTCGCCAGCTCTTTCGACGCACTGGTCCAGCGCCTCAACGAGCGCCAGCTCGAGCGCATCCAGAACGAGAGCGACCTCAACAAGCGGGCGCTGATCTACGGCTTCCCGGCGCAGGTGGCGTCGATCAAGGAGCTGGTGCAGGAGTTCCTCAACGAGATCTTCATGCCCAACCGCTACGAGGGGCGGCCGCTGCTGCGCGGCCTGTACTTTACCAGCGGCACCCAGGAAGGCACGCCGATCGACCGCATCATGGCCGGCGTGGCCGCCACCTTCGGCCTCGACCGCCAGCGCCTCTCCGCGTTCAGCGGCGCCGGCCGCGGCTATTTCCTGACGCGCCTGCTGCGCGGCGTCGTCTTCGCAGAGGCGAGCGTCGCCGGCGCCGATACGCGGGTCGAGCGGCGCCAGATGTGGCTGCGCCAGGGCGCTTTCGCCGCGGCAGGCGCGGTCTTTGTCGGCGCGCTCGTCGCATGGACGGTGAGCTATTTCGCCAACCGCTCGCTTATCGCCGACATCGACGCCCAACTCGCGCAGTATGCCCAGGCCGCCGCGCCCGTGGCCGTGCCGCAGGTGACCGACAGCGACATCGCTTCCGTCCTGCCGTCACTGAAGCTGCTGCGCGCCATGCCGGCCGGCTACGACGCGCGGTCGCAGAGCGCGCCGTGGTCGCAGAGCTTCGGCCTCTATCAGGGCGACAAGCTCGGCTCGCAGGAAGTTCTGGCATACCGCCGCGCGCTCAACACCGTGTTCCTGCCGCGCCTCCTCGTCCGCCTCGGCGACCAGATCCGCGGCAATCTCGCCAACCCGGACTATGTCAACGAGGCACTCAAGACTTATCTGATGCTCGGCAGCGCCGGGCCACTCGACAAGGATCTCGTACGCGCCTGGATGGATCTCGACTGGCAGGCCATGTTCCCCGGCCCGGACAAGGAGGCGCTGCGCGGCGAGCTTGCCGCCCATCTCAACGCGCTGCTCGAGGCGCCGCTGCAGCCGATCGCGCTCGACGGCAGCGTCATCGACGGCGCGCGGCGCACGCTGCTGCAATCGCCGCTGGCGGGTCGCGCCTACAGCGCCATGAAGCGCAGCCCGGCCGCGCGCAAGCTGCAGGACTGGCGCATCGCCGCCAATGCCGGCCCCGCCGCCGACCGCGTCTTCGTGCGCAACTCCGGCAAGCTGCTCTCGGACGGCGTTCCCGGCTTCTACACCTATGAGGGCTACTACAAGGTCTTCCTGCCCGGGCTCGGCAGCGTGGCGCGCGACATGGCGCGCGAGAGCTGGGTGCTCGGCGACGCCGCGCCCAAGGGCAGCGAGGCCAGCATCTCGAGCAGCCTCCAGCGCGACATCGCCCAGCTCTACGTCAACGACTACATCGCGCAGTGGGACGGGCTTCTCTCCGATATCGCGGTGGCGCCCTTCCGCGGCATGCAGAACGCCGCCGAGGCGGTCAACATCCTGTCGTCGCCGACCTCGCCCTTGAAGCTGCTGCTCGTCGCCGTCGCCAAGGAGACGAAGCTGAGCCGGGCGCCCGACATCGCCGGCGCGGCCGGCGACAAGGCCGCGGCCGCGGTCCAGGACGCGACGAATGCCGCCAGCGCCGCCGCCAACCGCCTCGCCGGCGTCGTCGGCCAGACCGCGGTTCCGGCCGTTCCGACCTATGGCCAAGCCATCGAGGACCATTTCCGCCGGCTGCACGAGTTCGTCGGGCTGGGCGGGCAGGGGCCAGCGCCGGTCGACGATCTCATCCGTGGCCTCAACGATGTCTATCTTCAGCTCAACCGCATGGGCCAGCCGGGCCAGGATCTCGGGAAGCTCGACTCCGGCGCGGTGCAGAAGCTCACGACGGATGCGACGCGGCTGCCGCCGCCCTTGACTACGCTGGTGGCGGGAATCGCGCGCAACGCCTCCACCGCGACCATCGGTGGCGCGCGCGTGCAGATCAACGACGATTGGCAGGCCAAGGTCCTGCCCTTCTGCCAGCGGGCGCTCGACAACCGCTATCCCATCGTGCGCGGCAGCCCGACCGACGTCACCCTCGACGATTTCGCCAAGCTGTTCGCGCCCAACGGCCTCATCGACAGCTTCTTCAAGACGAATCTGCGGCCTTTCGTCGACACGTCGCAGCGGGTGTGGCGATGGCAGAAGGTGGACAACATCGAGCTCGGCATCCCCCAGGAGGTGCTCACCCAGTTCCAGCGCGCCGCGGCGATCCGCGACGGGTTCTTCGCCGGCGGCGCGGCGGCGTCGGTCAAGTTCGAGCTGCTGCCGCTGTCACTCGACGCCGACGTGACGCAAGTGCTGATCGACATCAACGGCCAGGAAGCGACCTATGCCCATGGGCCTCCGCGCTTGACGCCGGTGCAATGGCCGGGCAGCGGCGGCGCCGAACGTGGACGCATCGCGTTCTCCGCCTCCGGCCAGCCCTCGAGCCTCACCAAGTCGGGTCCGTGGTCGCTGTTCCGTCTGTTCGACGAGGCCAAGATCCAGCCGACGGGCTTGCCCGACCGGCTGCAGGTGACCTTCTCGGTCGGCGGCCATAGCGCCGCCTATGAGGTGAGGGCGAACAGCGTCAACAATCCGCTGACCATGACCGAGCTCCACGATTTCCGCTGCCCGGCACGCTTATGAATGAGTCGATGACGGGTCCACGCCTCGGCTTCTTCGGCAAGGTGCCGGCGCGCGGCGATTTCGTCAGCAGGCGCCTGGTGCGCGACTTCACCGAGCCGTGGGATGGCTGGCTGCAGGACGCCCTGGCCATGAGCGCGCAGCAGCTGGCGGAGGCCTGGCTCTCCACCTATCTCACTGCCCCGATCTGGCGTTTCCTGCTCTCGTCCGGCGTCTGCGGCGAGATGCCGATGCTGGGCGTGGTGATGCCGAGCGTCGACAGAGTCGGCCGGTATTTCCCGCTGACCCTTGCCGTTGCCGTCCCGGACAGTGCTG
>DASVOY010000473.1:0-8689 GCA_036383115.1 Allostellaceae bacterium | reverse complement strand
CGCCAGCCGGACTTGGCGTATTGCCCGGCGAATTCGAGGCCGATGCCGCGACTGGCGCCGGCGATCATCACGGTAGGCATCGCAGCGTATCCTCCCCCGCAAAGTCTTCGGTGATCGTCGCGCCAACGGCGCAGGCGACATCAGCGGCGGCGTTGCTCGTTTTCAATAAAACGCAGTGGTGATGGCAAGCATACAACGGCGCTCCCACGCCCGCGCGGTGAACGCCGTCCCGGCGGGCCTTCCCCGTGTGCAAACTGTGACAAGGGCGCGCCCGCGCTACGCGGTCTCCTCGAACAGCTCGCGGCCGATCAGCATGCGGCGGATTTCCGAGGTGCCGGCGCCGATCTCGTAAAGCTTGGCGTCGCGCAGCAGCCGTCCCGTCGGGAACTCGTTGATATAGCCGTTGCCGCCCAGCGCCTGAATGCCCTCGAGCGCCATCCAGGTCGCCTTCTCGGCGGCGTAGAGGATGGCACCGGCGGCGTCCTTGCGCGAGGCATTGCCGCGATCACAGGCGCGCGCCACCGCGTACACATACGCCTTGCAGGCATTCATCGTCGTGTACATGTCGGCGAGCTTGCCCTGCATGAGCTGGAATTCGCCGATGGGGCGGCCGAACTGCTTACGGTCGTGGACATAGGGGATGACCGCCTCGAGGCAGGCCTGCATGATGCCGAGCGGCCCGGCGGCCAGAACCGCGCGCTCGTAGTCGAGGCCGCTCATCAGCACCTTGACGCCCTCGTTGACCTTGCCGAGCACGTTCTCCTCGGGCACCTCGCAATCGTCGAAGACGAGTTCGGCGGTGGGCGAGCCGCGCATGCCGAGCTTGTCGAGCTTCTGCGCCGGGCGAAAGCCCTTCATGCCCTTCTCAATGAGGAAGGCGGTGATGCCGCGCGGGCCGGCGTTGGCGTCGGTCTTGGCATAGACCACCAGCGTCTCGGATTCGGGCCCGTTGGTGATCCACATCTTGCTGCCGTTGAGGACGTAGCGGTCGCCTTTCTTGTCGGCGCGGGTGCGCATGCCGACGACGTCGGAGCCGGCCTCGGGCTCGCTCATGGCGAGGCCGCCGACATGCTCGCCCGAGATCAGCTTCGGCAGGTATTTGCGCTTCTGGATCTCGCTGCCGTTGCGGCGGATCTGGTTGACGCAGAGGTTGGAATGGGCGCCGTAGGAGAGCCCGACCGCGGCCGAGCCGCGGCTCACCTCCTCCATGGCGACGACATGGGCGAGGTAACCCATGCCGGCCCCGCCATACTCCTCCTCCACGGTGATGCCGTGCAGCCCGAGCGCGCCCATCTTCGGCCAGAGGTGACGCGGGAACTTGTCGGTCTTGTCGATCTCGGCGGCAAGCGGCGCGATCTCGTCGTCGGCGAAGGCGCGCACGGTGTCGCGCAGCTGGTCGATCTCGGCGCCGAGCTCGAAATCGAGCATGGCGTAGCGGTTGGTCGGCATCGGCGTATCCCCAGGTTTCCGGCCAGTGTACAGGCGCATTACATCGGTGCAAGGTAAGGGATGCGCGCGGCGCGCCGGCCATAGAACGAGCATACGGCCAATGCGGCCGTCCTGTTTCTCAAGGAGTACCCCGATGACTACCCGAAAACCCGCCCTGGCGGCCCTCGCCCTTGTCACAGCGCTCGCCGGCGCCGCGGGCTTCAGCGCCCTGCCGGCGCAGCAGGCGGCGGCGCAGGCCACCACCGCGCCGCAGCAGACGCAGCAGCCTGAGCGCGAGCGCTTCTCGCCGAGCCGGCACATCGAAGGGCGCATTGCCTTCCTCAAGACCGAGCTCAAGATCACCGACGCTCAGGCGCCGCAATTCGAGCGCGTCGCGCAGGCAATGCGCGACAACGCCAAGGCGATGGAACAGGCGATGAGCCAGATGCGCGGCAACCGTGATCAGCCGAGGAATGCCGTCCAGCGCCTTGAGATGCGCGCCCAGTTCGCGACGCTCCGCGCGCAGTCCTCGCAGCGCTTCCTCGACGCCTTCAAGCCGCTCTACGCCAGCCTGTCGGACGACCAGAAGAAGGCCGCCGACGAGATGCTGGCGCGGCACGGCCACGGGCACGGCCGCGAGCACGGGCGGATCTAACGCTCTGAAGCACGTCTGAGGCGAGGCGCTCCTTGGGGGCGCCTTGCCGGTTCAGCCCCGCGCCGCCGCGCCTGCCGCCGATACCTGCGCGTCGTAGACCGCGATGGCCGTCATATTGAGGAGGCCGCGCACGGTGATCGATGGCGTGACGATGTGCGCCGCGCCGTTGATGCCGAGCAGGATGGGGCCGACCGCCTGACCGTCGCCCAGCACCTTCACCGTGTTGAAGGTGATGTTGGCGGCGTCGAGGTTGGGCATGATCAGCACATTGGCCGAGCCTTTGAGCAGCGCGTTGGGGAAGATGCGCTGGCGGATCTCCTCGGAGAGGGCGGCGTCGGCATGCATCTCGCCCTCGACCTCGAGCGACGGCGCGCGCTGGCGCAGGAGAGCGAACGCCTGGCGCATTTTGCGCGCCGGGGGCGTGTCGGCGCTGCCGAAATTCGACTGCGACAACAGCGCCACCTTGGGTTCGATGCCGAAATGGCGCACGGCGTCGGCGGCGCGTAGGGCCATCTCCGCCACCTGCTCCGCTGTGGGATCGTCGACGACGTAGGTATCGCAGAAGAAATAGATGCCCTTCTGCATAATCAGGGCCGACAGCGCCGCCGGCGCGCTCGCCCCCGGCACCAGTCCCAGAATGTCGACGAGGTGACGCAGGTGGCGGTGATACTGGCCGATGGCGCCGCACAGCATGGCGTCGGCCTCGCCGCGCCGCAGCATCAGTGCGGCGATCACCGTATTGCGCGTGCGCACCAGCGCCCGCGCGAAGTCCGGCGAGACGCCCTTGCGCTCCATCAGGCTGTGATAGAGCTTCCAGTAATCCTGGTATCGCGGATCGTCCTCGGGATCGACCAGCGCCACATGCTTGTCGAGCTGAAGGCGCAGATTGAGCTTCTCGATGCGCCGGCGCACCACCTCGCGCCGGCCGATGAGGATCGGCTTGGCGAGGCCGTCATCGACCACCTGCTGCACCGCGCGCAGCACACGCTCGTCCTCGCCCTCGGCATAGACGAGGCTCTTGGGATCGCTCCGCGCGCGGTCGAAGACCGGCTTCATGGCGAGGCCGGAGCGGAAGACGAATTGCGAGAGGCGCTGGCGATAGGCCGCGAAATCCTCGATCGGCCGCGTCGCCACGCCCGAGTCCATCGCCGCCTTCGCCACCGCCGGCGCGAGCTGCAGGATCAGGCGCGGATCGAACGGCTTGGGGATGAGGTAGTCGGGGCCGAAGGTGAGCGGCGTGTCGCCATAGGCCGCGGCCACCACGTCCGAGGGCTCGGCCAGCGCCAGATCGGCGAGCGCCTCGACGCAGGCGATCTTCATCGCCTCGTTGATCGCGGTCGCGCCGACGTCGAGCGCGCCGCGGAAGATGAAGGGGAAGCAGAGGACGTTGTTGACCTGGTTCGGATAGTCGGTGCGCCCGGTGGCGATGATGGCGTCGGGCCGCACCGCCCGGGCCGCCTCGGGCCGGATCTCGGGATCGGGATTGGCGAGCGCGAAGATGAGCGGGCGCCCCGCCATCTTCGCCACCATCTCGGGCTTGAGCACGTCGGGCGCCGAGAGGCCGAGGAAGATGTCGGCGCCGCCGATCACCTCGCCCAGCGCGCGGGCGTTGGTGTCCTTGGCGTAGCGCTCCTTGCGCGGGTCCATCTCCTCCTTGCGGCCGCGCCAGACCACGCCGTATTTGTCGGTGACGATGATGTTCTCGATCGGCAGCCCCATATCGACGAGGAGATCGAGACAGGCGAGCGCCGCAGCGCCGGCGCCGGAGGCGACGAGCTTCACCTGGGAGAGCGGCTTGCCGATGAGGCGCAAGCCGTTGCGGATGGCGGCGGCGACGATGATCGCGGTGCCGTGCTGGTCGTCGTGGAACCCCGGGATCTTGAGGCGCTTTCGCAGCTTCGCCTCGATCTCGAAGCATTCCGGCGCCTTGATGTCCTCGAGATTGATGCCGCCGAAGGTCGGCTCAAGCGCGGCGACGACCTCGACGAGCTTGTCGGGATCGCGCTCGGCGACCTCGATGTCGAAGACGTCGATGCCGGCGAACTTCTTGAACAGCACCGCCTTGCCTTCCATCACCGGCTTCGCCGCGAGCGGCCCGATGGCGCCAAGGCCGAGCACCGCCGTGCCGTTGGTGATCACGGCGACGAGGTTGCTGCGCGCGGTCACGGTCGAGGCTTCGCCGGGCTCGGCGGCGATGGCGAGGCAGGCGGCGGCCACGCCCGGCGAATAGGCGAGCGCCAGGTCGCGCTGATTGGCGAGCGGCTTGGTGGCGACGATGCCGATCTTGCCCGGCGTCGGCAGGCGGTGATATTCGAGCGCGCTCTCGCGCAGTTCCTCTGCCATGGCTCGGTTCTCCTGGCGGACTCCGCCCGTTTATACCACCATCGCGCGCCAAGCCATGCCCCGCTGGTGCGGCGGGCGCGAGCGATACCTATCTATCGTATTTTGTGGGAAGCTAGAGAGATGGTGCGGTCGAGAAGACTCGAACTTCCAAGGGGTTTCCCCCGCTAGCACCTCAAGCTAGTGCGTCTACCAATTCCGCCACGACCGCACGGCAGCAGCAGCCCGTCACATTCGGCATTGCCGCTAGGGCCGCGGGTGATTACCAAATCTGCCGGGTGATAGCAAGATATCAGGATATCAGGCGAAAGGGCCAGCACGCGTGAGGGACCGCACGGCAAGCGGCATCGAGTGGCAGGTGAGCCACGCACCCGTCCCTTACGAGGCGGCGGTGGCGGCGATGGAGGAGCGCGTCGCGGCGATCCGCGCCGGCACCGCGCCGGAACTCGTCTGGCTCTTGGAGCACCCCCCGCTCTATACCGCCGGCACCAGCGCGCGTGACGGCGATCTCGTGGAGCCCGGCCTCTTTCCCGTCCACCGCAGCGGGCGGGGCGGCCAATACACCTATCACGGGCCGGGCCAACGGGTCGGCTACGTCATGCTCGACCTGCAGCGCCGCGGCGGCGATCTGCGCCGCTATGTGCACGCTCTCGAGGAATGGCTCATCCGCACGCTGAGCCTCTTCGGTATCAAGGGCGAGCGGCGGCAAGGCCGCGTCGGCATCTGGATAGCCGAGGGCGGCGGGCGCGAGAGCAAGATCGCCGCCATCGGCGTGCGGGTGCGCCGCTGGGTGACGTTCCATGGTGTCGCCCTCAACGTCGATCCCGACCTCTCCCATTATCGCGGCATCGTCCCCTGCGGCGTCCGCGAGCACGGCGTCACCTCGCTGGCCGGGCACGGCGTCCGGGTCGCCATGCCGGAGGTCGATGCCGCGCTCGAGCGCGCGTTTTTCGAGATTTTTGCCGCCCCAGCCGCCGGCCGGGAGGGTGAAATATCATGGCCTGGCCGGACCGTGTAGAGTTTGCTTTTTATTAAGCAATGTCAGCGATTTTTTAAGCAAGATCCCGATAAATATAAGTCAATACCGGTGCCGGCGTTCGCAGAAGTGCGGTACCATTGGCCCTTGGCGCGCGAGGACTGGCCGCGACCTCGCGAGGTCAGCGGGCGCTGTGGAGATCATTGATGCAGGTCATCGCCGTCGCGTCCCAAAAGGGCGGTTCCGGCAAGACTACCATCGCCGGGCACCTCGCGGTCCAGGCGGACCGCACGGGATTCGGCCCGGTGGCGCTCGTCGACACCGATCCGCAGGGCAGCTTGTCGGAATGGTGGAACGCGCGGGCGGCGGATACGCCGCTCTTCGCGCGCGCCAGCGCCGGCCGGCTCGCCGCGGACGTGGAGCGCATGCGCGAGCTCGGCATCAAGCTCCTCATCATCGATACGCCCCCCGCCATCGAGGCCACCATCACCGAGGTCATCCGCCTCGCCGATCTGGTGGTGGTGCCGGCGCGGCCGAGTCCGCATGATCTGCGCGCCGCCGGCGCCACGGTCGAGATGATCGAGCGGCTGGGGAAGCCGCTGGTGTTCGTCGTCAACGCCGCCACGCCGCGCGCCCGCATCACCTCGGAGGCGGTCATGGCGCTGTCCCAGCACGGGACCCTGGCGCCGGTCATCCTGCATCACCGCACCGGCTTCGCCGCCGCCATGATCGACGGCCGCACCGTCATGGAAGTGCCGGGCGAGGCGCGCTCCGCCGAGGAGGTGGTGCTGCTCTGGGAATACCTGGCCAAGCGCCTCAACCGCGACTACGGCACGATGCTGCCCTCGACGCTGCTGTCGGCGCCGCCGAAGTCGGATGGCGACGCCGCCCAGGCCGGCGATCCAGGCGGAGCAGCGGAATAGGGCCGGACATGAGCAGCGCCAAAACCACGTCCCTCGCCTGCCCGCTCGACCACCGCCTTGATCCTGTCGCACGGTCGCCGGTCGACGGAAGCCGCACTCGCCTCGATGACCACCGCCAGCCGCGCCACGGCTCCCTCGCCGCGGCATTCGGCAGCCCAGAACTGGACCATTCGCAATGAAACCCGACGAACCGCCACCGCCCCGGCCGCCCGGCGTGGAGACCCCGCCCGCGTCCCTTGCCGCGGTTCGCGTGAAGCGCCGCAGCGCCGCGCCCGAGCCCGAGCCCAGCAGCAAGCCCGGCGACTTGACGCAGCAACTATCCCTGCCGGTGCCGCCACCGGCGCCGCGCGACCCGCCACCGCAGCCTGCCGCTGCCGCAGCGGCGCCGTCGCCTGAACCCGCAGCTCCCTCGCCGCCCGAGAGCATGGCCGAGCCCGCGCCTCCGGCGTCTCTGCCGCCCGAAGCGGCTCAGGCCGTCGAGCCCGGACCGCCGCGGCCCCTGCTCGACGAGGAAGACGTGCGGCGGCTGCTGGACCCGCCGGGTCGCCGCCCCGCCCACCCGGCGCCCGCGCCGGAGCCGCGCCTGACGGTCGATCCCGACGAGCGCGAGGCGGCCGTCCCGCCCGCGCCGGCGGAGTTGCGGCTGGTGGTCGATGCGCCCGAGCCGACCGCGCCCGCTGCGCCGCCCGAGGCGCAAGCGCCGCGCGCGGGCGCGGCCAGCCCTGCCGCGCCTGCCCCGGGCAGCATCGACGAGATCATCGATTATTGGGACGGCCTGCGCGGTAGCCGCCCCGTCCCGCCGCTCGATGTGCTCGACCGCGGCAAGGTCGGCCGGTCCTGGCCCAACTGCCTGCTGGTCGCCTTCGGCGCCGCCGACACGGTGACGCCGAAGCTGACGCGGCTCGGCGAGGAGAATGGCGAGATCGAGTATTCCGAGATGGTGATCCACTGGATCCTGTCGCGCGGGCGGCTTGCCGCGCGCAACGGCGAACCCATGGAAGAGGAGAAGCGCTTCCCGGTCACCGGCGGCGGCAACGCGCGCTACCAGCTCCTGCTGCTGCCCCTCGCCACCCCCGAGGGCAGGAGCGAGCATGTGCTCTGCCATCTGAACCGCGTCAAGGAAGTGGCCAAGGGCGGCTTTAAGCGCTGGCTCGCGTCGTAGCAGCAATCCCAGAACGCGACAAATAGCCTGATGACGTGCCGGCCGTTCTTTCCTCTTGGCGCGAGCCGACCCGCGATGCGGTGACGGTGGAGGCCAAGTTGTCGCGACCTTCAATGGAGGGGCGTGGGCGGTGGCCTTCAGCCCTGACGGCGTCTTTCTCGCCGCAGGCAGCAGCGAAGACGACGTGGTGATCGCGGAGATAAAGTAGGTAAATCGCCCGACCCTGGCGTCGATCCAGCGCCCTTCCTAAACTACGTGGCGATGATTCGAGCCGCCCTTTGCCTGCTTCTTCTGACCGCCGCGCTTCCCGCGCAGGCGCAGACGCGCGTGCCGCCCGCCAGCCGCGAGCTCATTCATCTCTCGTTTGCGCCGGTGGTGAAGAAGGCGGCGCCGGCGGTGGTCAACGTCTTCTCGCGCCGCGTCGTGAAGAGCGGCGGCGGCCCTTCCGCGCTGTTCAACGATCCCTTCTTCCGCCGCTTCTTCGGCGACCAGTCGCCGTTCGGCGTGCCGCGCGAGCGGGTCGAGCAATCGCTCGGCTCGGGCGTCATCGTCGATCCCGCCGGCCTCATCGTCACCAACCGCCACGTTATCAACGAAGCGCAGGAAATAACCGTGGTGCTCGCCGACCGGCGCGAGTTCGAGGCGCGCATCCTGCTCGCGGACGAGCGTGCCGACCTGGCCGTGCTCAAGATCGAGGTGCGCGGCGAGCGGCTTCCCGTGATCCAGATCGGCGACAGTGACCAGCTCGAGGTCGGCGACCTCGTCCTCGCCATCGGCAACCCCTTCGGCGTCGGCCAGACCGTCACCAGCGGCATCGTCTCCGGCCTCGCCCGCACCATCGGCGTCCATGATTTCCGCTCCTTCATCCAGACCGACGCGGCGATCAATCCCGGCAATTCCGGCGGCGCACTGGTCGATCTCGACGGCCGCCTCGTCGGCATCACGACGGCGATCTACTCGCAGTCCGGCGGCTCGATCGGCATCGGCTTCGCCACCCCGACGAGCCTGGGGCGCAGCGTGCTGCAAGCGGCGGCGAGCGGCGGCAAGGTGGTCCGCCCGTGGCTCGGCGCCTCGGGCCAGGGCGTCAACGCCGACATCGCCGCCAGCCTGGGCCTGCCGAGGCCGCAGGGCGTTCTCGTCAAGGAGGTGGCGCCCGGCAGCCCCGCCGCGCAGGCCGGCCTGCATGGCGGCGACGTCATCCTCGC
>DASVOY010000472.1:0-5064 GCA_036383115.1 Allostellaceae bacterium | reverse complement strand
TATCTCCTCCAGACCCGCGACAATGGCCGGGTGAGCGCCGAGCAGCTCAAGACGGTGACGAAGCGCGCGCCGACGGCGCAGGAGCTGGCCGATCTCCTCTTCGCCTTCCGCGTGGCGAAGCACGTGAAGTCGAACGCGATCGTCTACGCCAAGGTCGGCGCCACCGTGGGGATCGGCGCCGGCCAGATGAGCCGCGTCGACAGCGCCCGCATCGCCGCGTGGAAGGCGGCGGAGTCCGGCAAGGCCGCCGGCCTTCCGGAAAGCCCGGCCAAGGGGTCGGTCGTGGCGTCGGACGCTTACTTCCCCTTTGCCGACGGGCTCGAGGCGGCCGTCGCCGCCGGCGCCACGGCGGTGATCCAGCCGGGCGGCTCGATCCGCGACAACGAGGTGATCGCCGCCGCCGACAAGGCTGGCATCGCCATGGTCTTCACGGGAATTCGCCACTTCCGCCACTGAGTCGCGCGACTCCCGGCGCGGATATTCGGCGCGGCGCGTTCAGGCGGCTGGACCGCGGCACAGCCGATCGCGACAATGCCCCTTCCCTTGGGCAGTTGCAGAGCGATCCTTTCTCCGCATGGCGATCATCTCGGCCATCGACACAGTCATTCTGCTCGGCGCCGCGCTGCTGCTCGTCGGCATCCTGTCGAGCCTGGTGGCGAGCCGCTTCGGCGCCCCGCTGCTGCTGATCTTCCTCGGCATCGGCATGCTCGCCGGGGAGGACGGGCCGGGCGGCATCGCCTTCAACAACTACTACGCGACATACCTCATCGGCTCGGTCTCGCTCGCCATCATCCTCTTTGACGGCGGCATGCGCGCGCAGCTAGCGACGTTCCGGCCGGCGCTGCGCCCGGGCATCGCGCTTGCCACGGTCGGGGTGCTGCTGACCGCGGCGATCACCGGCGGCTTCGCCCGCCTCGCCTTCGGCCTGTCCTGGCCCGAGGCCTTGCTCATCGGATCGATCGTGGCGTCGACCGACGCCGCCGCCGTGTTCTTCCTGGTCCGCACGCGCGGCCTCGAGCTGAACCAGCGCGTCGGCGTGGCGCTCGAGATCGAGTCCGGCATGAACGATCCCGTCGCCGTCTTCGCCACGATCATGCTCGTCGAAGGGATCAGGACCGGCTGGCAGATCTCCGCCGGCCATGTCCTGCTTGCGCTCGGCGAGCAGGCCGTCATCGGCACGCTGGCCGGCGTCACGGGCGGCTTCGCGATCTCCGCCGCCGTCAACCGGCTGGCGCTGCCCTCGGGCCTGCAGCCGCTCTTCGTCGTCACCGGCGCCGTGTTCATCTTCGCGCTGGCGCAGACGGCGCATGGCAGCGGCTTCCTCGCCGTCTATCTGGCCGGACTCATCGTCGGCAACCGGCCGCTGCGTGCCCATTCCAACATTGTCGACTTCCACGACGCCGCGACGTGGTTCTGCCAGATCGTGATGTTTCTGGTGCTGGGACTGCTCGCCAGCCCGTCGCATCTGCTGCAGCATCTCGGGCCGGCGCTCGTCGTCGCCGTCGGGCTAACCTTCGTCGCGCGGCCGCTGGCGGCCTGGCTTTGCCTGAAGCCGTTCGGCTTCTCGCTGCAGGAGATTCTGTTCGTCTCCTGGGTCGGCTTGCGCGGCGCGGTTGGAATTTTTCTCGCCTCGATCCCGGTCCTCACCGGGCTGCCAAATGCCGAACTCTATTTCGACGTGGCCTTCGTCATCGTGCTCGTCTCGCTTCTGGTGCAGGGCTGGACGATCGCGCCGGTGGCGCATTGGCTTGACGTCGCCCTGCCGCCGCGGCCCATGGCTAACCGGGTCGAACTCGATCTGCCGGGGCAGCTCGAATACGAGATTGTCGGCTACGCCGTCCCGCCGGACAGCATGATCCTGCATCACGTTGCGCCGCCTTCCTGGGCGCGGCTCCTGCTGCTGGTGCGCAACGACCGCGTGATGTCGCCGGAGGAAGCCGGCGAGCTGCGTGCCAATGATCATGCCTATTTCCTCGCACCGCCGTGGCGGATTCATCTCCTCGACCGCTTGTTCGCTCTGCCCGCCGATGTCGAGGCCGATCAAAGCTTCTTCGGCGAGTTCACCTTTCGCGGCGACGTGACTCTCGGCACGCTCGCCGAGCTCTATGGCTTGTCAGTGCCGCCGGACAAGCTGCGGACGACGGTCACGGACTATTTCGCCGCGGAGATCAACGAGCACCCGGTGGTCGGCGACCGTCTGCCGCTGGGTGCCTCGGCATTGATCGTCCGCGAGATGGACGGAGACCGCGTCATATCCGCCGGCCTTCAGCTCGAGTCGGTGCCAGCGCGACATTTGTTGCCCGCTCGGCTCCGCCGTCTTCTCCGACTTGACCGGGGCGACAGTGAGGGCGACGGATGACCGTTCGGCCCTCAGATGCAGCGACCGCCATCGACCTCGAGCGCGACGCCGGTGATGAAGTCGCCTTCGTCCGAGGCGAGATAGAGCGCGGCGTTGGCGACGTCGCGCGGCGTGGCGAAGCGGCCCAGGGGGATGGTGGCCAGAAACTTGGAGCGCAGCTCCGGCGTGTCGCCGCCCATGAAGCTCGGCAGGAGCGGCGTGTCGCCTGCGACCGGGCAGAGGGCGTTGACCCGGATCTTGTCGCGGGCAAGCTCCTGCGCCATCGCCTTGGACAGCGTGATCGCCGCGCCCTTCGAGCCGCAATACCAGACGAGCCCGCCACGGGGGCGAAGGCCGGCCGTCGAGGCGGTGTTGATGATGGCGCCGCCCGTGCCCTGTCGCCGCATCACCGGCACCACATGGCGCGCCGCGAGGTAGATCGACTTGACGTTCACCGCGAAGACGCGGTCGAACATCGCCTCCGACACCTCGAGCATTGGCCCGTTGACATGCGTGGTGCCGGCGTTGTTGACCATGACGTCGATGCGGTCGAAGCGCTCGAGCGCGCGCGTGACGAGCGCGCCCATGGCGTCGTCGTCGGAGACGTCGGCGCGGACGTAGAGGGCGCTGCCCTGTCCGTGCGCCTTGTTGACGGCGGCGGTGACGCGCTCGCCGGCCTTGTCGTCGATGTCGTTGACGACGACCTTGGCGCCTTCCTCGGCGAAGCGCCGAGCGATGCCTTCGCCGAAACCCGAGCCGCCGCCGGTGATGATCGCCACTTTGCCCGCGAGCCGCATCTTCTCCTCCCCGATGTCGATTCTCGACAGTGTGGCACCGTCGCATCGCGCGCGCAAAGAGAAGGGGAGCCCAGGACTATGTCGGTTCCATGCCGAAAGCGATCTTGACGGCGCCGTCGGCGGCCGCAACGGGCAGCGTCAGGGCATAGCCGACGCCGCCGATCACGCGATGAAGGATGATCAGCTCGCCCTTGGCAACAGCACGCGGCGGCGCGTCCGCACGGTCGACCGGGGCGATGAAAAGCGAGGCCGGCAGCCCCGCCGCATTACGGTAGATCAGCACGGCGGCACCGCCCGAGGCGGTGGGGACGAGCCGCACACCGCGCAGCGTGAGCCCGGCACGCTCGATATCCGGCAGCGCCACGGGAGCGCCGAGCCGCTCGCTCAAGGATTTGACCAGCGCCGCCTTGCCCTCGTTGGCAAAGTCGCTCGCCCAGCGATCACTGCCGGCGAAGAGGCGGTGCGCCTGTTGCGCCTCGATCACCAGGCCGGACGGGCCAGCCTCGCCGGGATGGCGCAGGTCATTGAACCACCAGCCGGCCGCGCCGGACAGCATCGCCAACGCCACAGCAGCAGCGGCAAGCGCCGCGATGCGCCACGTGCCGGCCGATCGCTGCCGCCGGAGCAGGGCGCGCATCGACGCCGGGATCGGCTCGTCGAGAACCTTGTCGTAGAGCGCGTGGAACCCGGCCATCTGGGCGCGGTAAGCCTCGAGCTCGGCTGCCACCTCGGGATGGCGCGCAAGATAGGCCGCGACGCGCGCCTTCTCGGCCGGATCGAGCCGGTCGTCGAGGTAGTCGTGAAGATCCTGCTCGCTCGGAGGGGTTAGCGCCATGGCACCCGGTGCCGCGTTGGGCTCCGCCAAGGATGCCGCAACCGGGACTTTTTCTCAAGCCGCCGGCAGGAACGCGGCACGCGGGGCGGCAGCAGGCCGAGGCGGATGGCGGCGAGCGCCAGCGATTGCGTCGGTGGGCTCATTCTGGCGCGAAGCATGACCCGGGTGGATGAACGAGCGGTTAAGCAAAGCCGCGACGGGGCGCGAAGACTTGCCGCAGCAAGTCGCCAATAGAATCTGCGTCGGGCCGAATTCGGCTATTGTCGCAAGGAGTAAGGAGCATTGCAGGGCCTGCCCCGATAGGATTACATTCTGTTACACAATCTCACAAAAACTTACTTCATCCGGGTCACTCAACTGGCGATCCTGTCGGTGCAACGGTCGAGAAACCCGCGGGCGACGCGAGAGCGGCGCCATCCTACTTTAGGGGGCGGCCCTCGACCGAAACGGATGGAGGAGATCGTGGGACGTGTCGACCGCATGGGAGACCTCGAAGTGTCGGCGGCGTCGGCGAGCGACGACACCGCCTTTGCCGCGGCGGCGAGCGCCGTGGCGATCATCGACAGGAGCCGGCTGCGCCGCGAGTGCCTGAAGCTGGCGCTGGCGCAGCACAACCCGCATTGGCGGATCGCCGAGTTCACCCAGGCCGAGGAGCTCGCCCGCCTCGGCGGGGCCGAGCCTTTCGACCTGGTGCTGATCGGCGCCGCGACGGCCGAGCATGTCGATCTGCGCCAGCTCGAGCAGGTGCGGGACGCGCTGCCGGAGACGCCGGTGGTGGTGGTCGCCGAGAACGGCAACCCGCAGCGGGCGCGCGCCATCCTGGGATCCGGGGCGCGCGGCTTCCTGCCGACCTCGCTCAGCCTCAAGGTGCTGATGGGCGCGCTCGACCTGGTGCTGGCCGGCGGCGTCTATGTGCCGTCCTCGCTGATCGAGGCGAGCCCGGCCCGGCCGTCGGGCTTCGAGGGCGGCGCCGAGCTGCCGGTCGAGCCCTGGGCCGAGCTGACGCGGCGCCAGCGCGACGTGCTCGGCCTCATCAGTCAGGGCAAGTCGAACAAGCTCATCGCCGACGCGCTCTCCATGTCGGAGAGCACGGT
>DASVOY010000471.1:0-3339 GCA_036383115.1 Allostellaceae bacterium | reverse complement strand
GGGCTCGTCGCTGCTCCACAGCTTGAGGATGATGTCGAGTGACTCGCGCGTCATGTCGCGGTTCTGCCCGCTCATCCCGTCGACGTTGAACATGGCCCAGTCGCTCGGCAAGCCGCTCGCGGCGACGCCGAAATTGAGCCGTCCCTGCGATAGGTGGTCGAGCATGGCGACGCGATTGGCGAGCTCGGCCGGATGGTGATAGGGCAGGAGGAAGCCGCCCGGGCCGATGCGGATATTCTTGGTGTGCAGCAGCGCCTGCGCAACCAGCAGGTCGGGCGTCGGGTTGGGCTCCCATGGCGCGGTGTGGTGCTCGCCGATCCACGCCTCGGCAAATCCGAGCTCGTCGGCCCAGCGCAATACCTGGAGATCCCATTTCTGTCCGTCGAACAGGCTCCGCTCCGGCGGATGGGACGGCATGGTGAAAAGCCCGTATTCCATTCATTCCTCCCGTATGAGCCGCGTCCGTTGACGGATCTTTGCGCGAGCGTCGCATCTTCGGCGCGTCTCGGCAAGGAGACTCGCTCGTGCCGGCGACCAATGAGAACGGCCGGGAGAAAAAACGCCGCGTCGCGCTATTCCGCGGCGATGCGACCGGTCGCGCGCTGCTCGATGTCGGCGAGGGTCTGGTCGAGCCTTTCGCCGTCGGGATCGGCGAGCGCCGCGGTGCGCGCGGCGGCGACCGCATCGATGGCCACGGGAAGCGTGTAGCGGCCGGCGAGCGCCGGGCGGATGACGCGTGTCTCGATCTTTCGATAATTCGCAACGCCGCGGGCGTGCGTGTCGCCATAGCCCTTGATGAGACGCGCGCACTCCGCGACCTCGAGCGCGAGATCGCCCGAGAGAGCAGCGGCCGCAGCGATGAGCGCGAGCCAGTCTTCGATCGCCTTCTGCTCCTCGATGAAGCGATGGCTGTGACGACGCCAGCGCTTGAGACTGGCGAGGAGCTTGAGCCGCGCGAAACCCGTGATCGAGGTGCTGCGCACCTCCATGCCCCAATAGACTCGCCCGAGCCAGCCGCGCCGCGCCGCCATGCCGAGGATGGGCCGCGCGAGCATTGGCGGCAGGATCGAGCACAGCTCCTCGATGCCAGGCTTGAAGAAGTCGACCACCGCGAAAGGCTCGTCGGCCGCGACGCGCATCTCCGCGCGGATGCGCTCCAGCCGCGCCGGATCGGCCTTGGCTTGCGCCACGCGGATGACATCCTCGAAGGACATGCGCACGGCGAGATGGCGCGCCGTCTCGCGCAGCAGCCTGCCGGCGGCAGCGGCCCTCGCATCGGCGTCACGGATCGCGCCGAGGCGGTCGAAATAGAGCTGTGCGTAACCGAGATCCTGGTAGGACGCGAGCCGGCGCAGCCCTTCGACGACGATTTCCATCGCCAGCGAAGGCATCGTCTCAGCCGCGGCGCGCTCCAAGCCCGCCAGCGTCGGCGCGGCGGATTGGCGGCGCTTCTGCGTCGCCGACGAGCCGCCTGCGGCGCTGCCGCTCCGTACCGCTGCAAGCCCGGCAGCAAAGCCGCGCAAATTCGCCTCGACTGCCTTGCCCTCGGCGCGGATTGCCGCCTCAAAGGCTTCGGCCGGGATGGGCAGCCGGCCCGCGCCGGCGATGGCGCCGAGCATCACGGCGCTGATCACGCTGCCCGCTTGCCGCGCCGTCTCGTCCATGTCGAAAAGGATATGGCTCTGTGCGCGTTCCTCGATCGCCTGTAACAGGCGACCCGTGTCGAATGCTCCGTCGCCTCCCGCCATCTTCTCGGTCATCGCGAGGATGCGGTGGGTCGAAGCGATGAGTGTGGTGCGGTCCGGTGTGACAAAGCCGGCGGCAACGGCGCGGCCGGCTTCGAGAAGTTCGCTCGCCACCATCATGTCCACATCGCCCGCGCCCGGGACGAGCGACAGCACCGGCCGCCGCGCCCCAAGATCGGACCACGGCACGGGCAGCATCTCGATGTAGTAAGTTGTGGCGCCTGTACGCTGTGCGACGCCGGGGATCGAGGTGCTCTGCACCGGCAAGCCGCGACTCTCCGCCGCCGCGACGATCCAGTTCGTAAGCACGCCGCCGCCCTCGCCGCCGAGCGCCGCAATGAGCAGCGTGAAGGGCCACGCCGGCACGTTCATGCGGTTCTCGCCGGCGCACCGCCGCCGAGCCACGCGATGACGCGCCGGCGCAGCCGGTCGAACGCGCGCTCCCAGCGCCGGGAATTGCGGACGATCTCGGCGCGGTAGAAGGAGGGGCACAGCACGGCGGCGTGGGCGACCTCGCCGCACAGGCCGCAGCCGACGCAGCTCTCGACGACGGTCGCCACGGGATCGCTGCGCAGCGGGTCCGGATTGGGCTTGACCGTGAGCGACGGGCAGCCCGACAGGCGGATGCAGGAATGATCGCCGGTGCAGATCTCGTCATCGACGCCGTAGCGCGTCTTGACCACGCGCTCGCCGCGCTGGAGCCGCGCCGCGTCCTCGGCGCGGACGCGGCGCTGGCGTGCCAGCTGGCATTCGCCGTCGGCGATGATGACCTTGAGGCCGCGCTCAGCGGTGCGCATCGCTTCCTTCAGCGTCTTCAGCATGCCGGCGACGCCGTAGGTGCGCACCTTGCGCAGCCAGCGCACGCCCATGGCGCGCAGCGTCGCCTCGATGCTCATGCCGGGCGCCTGGCCACTGCGGCTCATGCTGCTCGACGGCATGAATTGCTGTCCCGTCGCCGAGGTGTAGCCGTTCTGCATGACGATCAGGACGCCGTCGCCCTGGTTGAAGAGATTGCTGGCGACGCCGGTGATGACGCCGTTGTGCCAGAAGCCGCCATCGCCCATCACCGCGATCGGGCGGCGCGCCAAGTTGGGTCCCACGGCCGCGGCGCTGGCGAGACTCATGCCGTAGCCCAGGATCGAGTTGCCCATGCCGAAGGGCGCGAAGGTGGCGAAGGAATGGCAACCGATATCGGCGCTGACATGCGTCGGCCCGATCTCGCGCTGCATGAGCTTGAGCGCGCTGAACACCGGGCGCTCGGGGCATCCCGTGCAGAAGGTCGGCGGCCGCGCCGGCAGCTCGCCGACCGCCGCCGCGGCTGCCTGCTTCAGCGCGGCGACCCGCCGGGCGCTCTCGACGACGGGCTGCACCGCAAGTCCGGCCGGCCGTGTCTCCTCGAGGAACGACGCCAGCCCCGACAGCAGCACATCAGCCGTGTACTCGCCGACCGTCGGCAGCGGGCCCTTGCCGAACACGCGTGTCTGCAGATCGGCGCGGCGCAGCAGCACGTTCACCTGCTGCTCGATGTAGTCGGGCCAGCCCTCTTCGACGACCAGCACAGCGCGCTTGCCCGCGCAGAACTCGCGGACCTCCT
>DASVOY010000470.1:0-4393 GCA_036383115.1 Allostellaceae bacterium | reverse complement strand
CGTCGCGTCCTCGCTTGCGCTGATCGCAGCCGCGCTCGAGATCGCCAGGGCCCCGCCGGTAACGGACGGGGCCCTTCTCTTTCCAGCCGCTCCTCCGCCCGGCGCCACGACGGAGGATCTTATGAGAAGCATCGACGATGGCGGTGCCGCCTCGGATGAGCCGGCATTCGCGGCCTCGCCGCCCGCGCGCCGGCACAGCCGCTGGCGACAGCTTGTCGCGGAATGGTGGGCGCGTGCCCGTTCGCGCCGGCGTCTGGCGCGGCTCGACGAGCGCATGCTGCGCGATATCGGCATCGATCGCGCCCGCGTCTGGCAGGAGACGCGGAAATGGTTCTGGCAGCCGTGAGAACGGCTGCGGACAAGGCGGGACGCCGATGCCGCGAATTCCCTCGACCGGAGCAAACGGCAGCGACGCCCCGCAAGGAGCAGGGCGCCGCTCGCTCGACCACAGTTCGAGCGTCAGTCCTCGACGTGGTCCTCGTGGGTCGAGAGAACCCGGCCCGCAAGCCCACCCCAGAACGAGCATTTGTGATCGGCGGCGAAATCGAACTCGGGTCCGGTTTCATGCCGTCCCGGCGCCAGCGACTGGATGTTGTCGAGGTGCCGGTGGTAGCGCCGCCAATGCGGCGTGCCGTCCGAATTCGGATCGCCGCTCTCGGCGAACTCCGTCCAATAACGGACCATCGCATCGGCGAGCTTCTGTTGATCGGCGTTCAGCTGGGACTGCACGTCGAGGTGCAGGCCGGCGACGTTGGTCCCCGGCGGTCGATGGGCGGGAAGGGATAATCGAAGAGGTACTGCAATTCGCCGGCATGATAGGCGCCCCAGGGCATCACCGAGCCGTCATGGAGATGGACCGGCCCAAGGAAGTTCTGCGGTGCATCCTCGTCATTGAGTCCTGACGTCGTTATCGCGCGACGGCATGGCCCGCTCCGGCGGGCTTGCGGGTTGGGCGAAGTCGATGGCCTGAAGGCGTTCTACGCCGGATGCCCGCCGACCGAATTGCCGTGAGTGGCGGCGCCCGGCCGCCGCGCGGAAGAAAATGCTCCCCTTGCTGTGCCGGACTCGTAGCGCGCGGCGCCCGCGCGGAGCGCTAGCCGGTCCACACAAACTTAACTGTGAGGCGAAAAAGCGGCGGCGGCAAATGACGAGAAAAAGGGTGAGCGCCGGGACTACGCCCCTAGCGATATTCCGCCGCGAGGCGCGCGTATTGCTTCGGCAGGTGCTCGATGTAGAGCGCCTCGTCGGGCGAGACGTCGCGCAGGTAGCGGGCCGGCGTGCCGGCCCAGAGCTGACCCTTGGGCACGCGCTTGCCCGGGGTCACCACCGCGCCCGCCCCGACCCACGCGCCGGTCTCCACCACCGCGCCGTCCATGACGCAAGCCTTCATGCCGATGAAGCAGGAATCCTCGAGCGTGCAGGCATGGATCAGCGCCATGTGCCCGATCGTGACATGGGCGCCGATGCGTGTGCCTTCCTTGAGCTGGCCCGAGACGTGGACGACGGTGCCATCCTGGATGTTGGCGTATTCGCCGACGCGGATCGGCGCGATGTCGCCGCGCAGCACGCAGCCGAACCAGACATTGGCGTTGGCCGCGATCTCGGTGTCGCCGATGATCACCGCGGTCTGCGCCACCCAGGCCTCCGGCGCGATGCGCGGCAGCTTGTTGTGGAACGGCAGGATCAGGCCGGTGCTCACAGCTTGAGTGGCTCCTCGAGGCCGGCAGTCTCGGGCAGGCCCAGCATCAGGTTCATGTTCTGCACGGCCGCACCCGCGGCACCCTTGCCGAGATTGTCGAGGAGCGCCACCAGCCGCGCCTGCCCCACTGCATCCGAGCCGAAGACGTAAAGCCGCATGCGGTTGGTGCCGTTGAGGCCCTCCGGGTCGAGATGCGACAGCGACGGTGCCTCGTCGAGCGAGGCGACTTCGACGAAGCGCTCTCCGGCATAGGCGCGGACAAGCGCCGCGTGCAGGTCCTTCACGCGCGGCGCCGCCGGCAGCGCTCTGAGCTGAAGCGGCACCTCGACGATCATGCCCTGGCGATAGCGGCCAACGGCCGGCGCGAAGAGCGGCGTGTGTACCAATCCGGTATGCGCCTGCATTTCCGGCACGTGCTTGTGCGCGAGCGTCAGCGCGTAGATGCGGTATGGCACGCGCGTGTAGTCGGGCGAGGTTTCGTCCTCGAACTCCGCGATCATGCGCTTGCCGCCGCCGGTATAGCCCGAGACGGCGTTGACGGTGACGGGCCAAGTCCGCGGCAACAGCTCCGCCTCGATAAGCGGCCGCACCAGCGCGATGAAGCCGGTCGGATAGCAGCCGGGATTGGCCACCCGGCGTGCGTCCGCGACCGCGGCGCGCTGGGAGCGCGTCATCTCGGGAAAGCCGTAGGTCCAGCCGGGCGCGGTGCGGTGCGCGGTCGATGCGTCGATCACCCGCACCGAATTGCTTTCGATCAGTCCCACAGCCTGGCGCGCCGCGTCATCGGGCAGGCAGAGGATCACGAGGTCGGCGCGGTTCAGCATCTCGCGCCGCGCCTCCGGCTCCTTGCGCCGCGCCGGGTCGATCGAAAGAAGCGCAAGATCGCGCCGCGGCGCGAGCCGCTGGCGGATCTGCAGCCCGGTCGTGCCGGCTTCCCCGTCGATATAGACCCTTGGCGCCATCTGCGGATCCTCGGGAGGATAATAGAAACGAACCGGGCGCTTCGCCAGAACCGAAGCGCCCTGGCCCCGTTGAAAACACAACCAGCGGGAAAAGTCCATACCGCCGAGAAGCTTACCAGCGCCGTGCGGACAGCATGGGGCGCGCGGGGAGGAACGCTGCAGCGGCGCCGCCTGTTTTCTCAGAGGAAGCCAAGAGCGAGACTGTTCCATACGCGCTCTCAAGATCATCGGCTGGATCTTCGGCGTCCTGCTCCTGCTCGTCGTGGCGGCGGGCGGGGCGCTGTGGCTGGGCGGCACCCGCGCCGTCGCCTGGGCCATCGAGAACCCCGTGAGCGCCATGATGGGGCGGCAGATCCGCATCGACGGTCCCCTCACGATCAAATGGGGCGCGCCGACGCGCATCGTCGCCGAGCATGTGCATGTCGCCAATGCCGACTGGGGCAGCGAGCCCGACATGTTCTCGGCCAGGCGGCTCGAGGTCGAGATCTTCGCCCGGACGCTGCTGCGGGGGCCGACGCGTATCCCGCTGATCTCCTTGGACGGCGCCAAGCTGCTGCTCGAGACCTCGAGGGACGGCAAGCGCAACTGGGATTTCGGCGCCAGCGCCGCCGCGCCGAAGAAGCGCCATCAGTTTCCGGAACTCCAGCACTTCGCGGTCGCCGATTCCGAGCTGACCTTCCACAACGGCGAGACGGACGCCCACACCGACCTCGGCATCGCCAAGCTTGATCTGCAGGAGCCCCGGCCGAGCGACCCGGTGCAGATCGCCGCGGACGGCACCTTCCAGAAGGCGCCGATGCGCATTGCCGGCACGGTCGGGCCGATCGCCGAGTTGCGCAACCCGCAGCAGCCCTATCCGGTGAAGCTCGAGGGCGGCATCGACCAAGTGCAGCTCGCCGCCGACGGCACGATCGAGGAGCCGCTCGACTTCGCTGGGGTCGATGCCCGCCTGTCGCTGAGCGGCGCAAAACTGCACGAGCTCGCCGGCATGCTGGGCGTGCCGCTGCCGGAGCTGCCCGATTTCCGCAGCACCGCCAAGCTCCGGGGCGGCAACGGGCGCTGGACGCTCGACGCGCTCACCATGAAGACCGGCCATAGCGACCTCGAAGGCGGCATCGCCATCGACACCACCGGGAAAGTGCCGCAGATCGTGGCGAACCTCACCTCCAGGTTCATCGACCTTGCCGACTTCAACGGCTTCATCGGCGCCAAGCCGGCGCGGTCCTCGGCGCCGTCCAAGCCGCCTGAGCCCGGCGACCGAATCATCCCGGACACCAAGATCGCCGTCAACAAGCTGCCCGGCGTCAACGCCCGGCTCAACTTCGACGCCACCGGCATCAAATCCAGCGGCGGATTGCCTTTCGAGCGCGTGGGCCTCGGCCTCGAGCTCAAGGACGGCGAGCTCGACCTGGAGCATCTCCGCTTCCACACGGCGGATGGCGATGTCGATCTGAGCGCTCACTACACGCCCTTCACCGAGCAGGGGCCGCCGCACCTCACGGCCAATGTGGATATCAGACATATCGACCTGCACAAATTCTTGAGCGGCCCCTCGATGCCGGGCTTCGTCAAGCAGACCGCGGGCACCGTCGGCGGCTTCATCAAGATCGACACGCGCGGCGCGTCCATGCGCGAATTCCTCGGGCGGATGAATGGCGATGCAGGGTTGTTCATGCAGAACGGGCAGCTGAGCCAGCTGCTCGAGCAGATCGCGCCGATCAACGTGCTGAGC
>DASVOY010000469.1:0-2690 GCA_036383115.1 Allostellaceae bacterium | reverse complement strand
CTTCATCTTCTCGCGCGACAGCATCTGCGCCACGCCGATGTTGGCGCGCTCGGGAAAGAACGGATCGTGCTCGAGTCGAGGCCCCAGCTCGGCGAGCGGGATCGTCGACAGGTCGTCCACGAAGAAGGTCGCGTGCGGGTTGCCCATGCTGGTGCAGACCGGCACGACCAGCGGCCCCAGGGTCAGCGGCACGTTGAGCGTGTCGCAGTCGCGCGCCAACGGGATCTCGCGCCAGCCGAGGCGCGGCTGCCCCATGTCGACACCGACACGATGGGCGCCGGCGGCATGCGCCTCGAGCAGCCCCGCCACCGTCTCGACGATGATGCGGTCCTTGCCGCTCTCGCGCATGACGAGATCGGCGATGCAGCGCGTGCCGTTGCCGCAAGCCCCGGCCTCGCTGCCATCGGCGTTGCGGATGCGCATGAAGACGTCGGCGCCCCGCGTCTTCGGCTTCTCCAGAATGAGCAGCTGGTCGCAGCCGACGCCCCGGCGCCGGTCGGCGATGGCCCGCGCCGCGTCGTCGTCGACGCGCAGCTTGCGCCCGCGCGCATCGAGCACGACGAAGTCGTTGCCGAGCCCATGCATCTTGATGAAGGGGGTGCTGCGCATGGCGCGGTATATAAGCCCGCAGCGTGGCCCTGTCCACGCGGCGCGCGGGCCCCGATAAGAATCCCTTAATCGGCGTGCGCCTAGCCTCGACGGCTGGCGATCACGCCTGACCACAGATCCAAATTGGCCTCATGAAGCCGAAACAGCTGCTGACTGCCCGGCTGCAGGAACATATCGTTCCCTTCATGGGAGAGCATGGCTTCCGCTTCTCCAAATCCCAACTCCGTTTCACGCGCAGTGTCGGCCGCGTGCGCCACGAAATTGTCGTGTGCTCGGACAGGTACAATTCCGCGGACAGCTGCACGTTCTGGACGATGTGGAGCGCCAGCACGCCGGAATACCTGGAGTGGCACCAGGGGCGGTGGAACGATGAGAAGCCGCGGGGGGACACACTGGCTTCACTTGCCGACTGGAATATCCCGGGCTGGTCGCGCGCGCCGGCCGATCCGCGCTGCACCTTGACCAATACGCCGGGGGACGCCGCGGTGATGGCGTCGCTCCGTGCCGATATCGAGCGTATCGGGCTACCCTTTCTCGCGCGCGTCTCGACCTGGGAAGGCGCTGCCGAGCGGCTTCGCCGGGAGCGCTGGATGTACGACCGCGCCGCCGACTTCCTGCTCATCGCCGGGCGCCGGGAGGAAGCGCGGGCCACGCTGCTTGAGGGCATCCACACATTCGAGGTCTTGGGCCGGCCCGATACGTTCCAAGAACTCCCTCGCCTCAAGCGGCGTCTCGCGCGCTATTTCGGCGGAGAGTGACCGCTCAACGAGCACCGCCACGCTCCACGCATCCACCTTCTCTCGCGAGGTCGCCCGCACCCGCGCCGCGAGGTCGTCAGCTCAATGGATGTGCCGCTCGCCCTTGGCCATGGCGAGATGATGGGGCTGGTGATGCGAGCCGCTGGCGAGCAGGCCGATGAAGCCGAGGCCCCTTATATGAGCCACTTCGCCCGGATCTGCCGAGGTCACCTTGAGCAGCACGCCGTCCGGAAGCGCCGACGATTCCGCCGTCCAGCCATGCAGGCCGTTCAGCTCCTGCGCGTGGGCCGGAAGCATCCTCTGGATCGCTTCGAGGGTGCGGCCGCTGCCGGTCACGGCGACTTCGAGGCCGTGCTCGATCGGCCGCTCGTCCGCTTTTGCCTTGAGCGTCACCTCGTTCATGTCGATGAGGTGCTCGCGCAATGCGGGGAGATCGACCTTCGTCCAATCCGTGTTGGCGTCGGCCTCGAGCATCCGCACGATTTCCTGCACGGCGCCGAAGGCGTCCTGGCCGGGCAGCATCGGCGTGCCGGCGTCGCCCATGCCCTGCATCATCGCGCCGTGCTGCTGCATCATCGCTCCGTGGTCCTGCATCATGCCCCCGCCGTGCTGCTGCATCATCGCCTTCATGTCGGGCTGTCCGGCGTGCTCCGGCATGGTCTGCGCCACCGCGACGGCGGAGGCGACAAGGATCGCAGCGGCGCCGGCAAGGAGCAGGTTTCGGGTCTTCATGAGACTTCTCCCGGGTATGTCTGATGTTTCGAAGTGTAAGCCGGAAGAGGGGAGCGTCGTATGATCCGAATCATACGGCCGGCGGCTCGAGCAAACGGATGCCGTCCGGCGTCCGCGCTATCGCGCCGTCGCTCTCCAGCGCGGCAAGGGCTCGGTAGAGCGCCTCGTGGGTGAGGCCGATCTCCGCGGCAAGGTCCATCAGCGTGCCTTCGATGCGCACCGTTCGCCCGTCTCCAGCCGCGGCGAGCAGCAGGTGCTGGAGCACACGCTCGCGCGCCGAGCGGATGCTGCGCAGCTCGAGCCGCGTTCGCAGGCTCATGACCTGGCGGGCGAGGATGGCCATGAATCTCAGCGCCAGCTCGGGATCGGCGCGGAAGGCGGCGAGAAGCTTGGGCTTGGAGAGCACGCGCAAACGCGCGGGCGTATCGGCGACGGCATCGCAGTGATAGGTCCTGGAGAAGAGGGCCGCTTCGGCGAAGAGCTCGCCGGCGCGCGCGGTGTGCAGCACGACGCGACGGTCGTCGACGGTATGGCGGATGAGGCGAAGCCGGCCGCGCTCGACCGCGAAGATCGCAGTGGCCTCGTCGCCCT
>DASVOY010000468.1:0-9058 GCA_036383115.1 Allostellaceae bacterium | reverse complement strand
CTGCCGCCACGCCAAGCATTCTTTAACGATATGGTAAAGCAATCGGTAACAGGGATCAGGGATCAGGCAGAGCTCGGCACCTTCTGATGCCTGATTCCTGATCCCTGGCGCTAGCTCCTCCACCTCAGCACCCGGTCCTTGACCGGGTTGACGAAGGGGCGGCCTTCGGCGCGGGCGCGGGCGTATTCCTGCTTGAGGCGGTGATACCACTTGGCCTGGGTGTCGGCGTCGTTGATCAGCAGCAGCGGCGGCTGGTGCTTCAGCCCCTGCTGCTGCATCATCATGATGTCGCGGTCCTGGCGCAGGAAGGCGCGCACATAGGGCCTGAGCAGCGGCTTCAGCGGCGAGAGCCACGGCAGCGTCCAATAGATCGCATTGTTGATCTCGCTCTCGCCGTCCGAGAGCGGCGTCACCGCGGTCAGGTTGACCAGCGCGTGGCGGCCGGCGCGGATGTGCTCGATGCGGACGCTCGGGAGCTGGAAGGTGATCTCGGTCTCGGGCGCGCCGCCCAGGAGGCGATAGGCGCGCGAGTTGCTCGACGGACGGTGCCGCAGCATGGCGAAGCCGAAAGGCGAGGCCGCGAACGCCTTCTCCTTGGCGTGGATCGAGCCGCCCGAGCGCCACCACCAGGCGCGGTGGACGAAGGGCCCATGCGCGGGGTCCATGAGGCCGACCACGGCATGATCGATGGCGCAGGGGAAGGAGGTGCTCTCGAAGATATCCGGCCCGCGCTCGCCGACATCGGGCAGCACCGGCACGGGCGGCGCCTCTGCCGGGTCCTCGCCGAAATAGACCCAGACATTGCCCTGGCGCTCGAGCGCCGGGTAGGACTTGACCTTGATGCGGCCGACATCGAAGTCCTGGTCGGGCAGGAGCGACGGGATGGCGGTGCAGCGCCCGCCCTTGTCGAAGCGCCAGCCATGGTAGCAGCACTCGACCTCGCCGCCGTCGAAGCGGCCGCAGCTCAGGGGGATGCCGCGATGCGGGCAGATGTCGCGCAGCGCGAAGACCTGGCCGTCATCGCCGCGGCCGAAGACCAGCGGCTCGCCCAAGAGCGTCTTCGCCACCAGCCGCCGGCGCTTCAGCGCCGCGCCGGGGAGGGCGAAGTACCACATCTCGCGCAAAGGCGCCGCGCCGTTGGTCTCCATCGGGCGGGGAGAGTAGCGGCGGCGCGCCGGGCGCGGAAGGCCGAATTGCCGCAGGCGCCGCGCCGCTGCTCCACTCACCCTTCGAGACGCCCGCTCCGCGGGCTCCTCAGGGCGAGGACTAATAATGGACCTCATGGTGAGGAGCCGGCGAAGCCGGCGTCTCGAACCATGAGTGGGGCAGCGCCTCGATCCTCGCCCGAAATTGACGCCCTCTACCGCTCGCCAGTACCGTGAAGACGAGGAGGAACAACCATGGCCCGCAGCGACGACCTCATCCGGATGACCGCGCGCCAGGTGGTGGCGCTGCTCGCGAAGCGCGAAGTCTCGCCGCTCGAGCTCATCGAGGCGGCGCTCGCCCGCATCGAGGCGGTCGACGGCGCGGTCAACGCGCTCCCCATCCGCTGCCCGGAGCGGGCGCGCGATCATGCCCGGCGGATCATGGACACCAAGCCGCCCGAAGACCGGCGCGGCTGGCTCGCGGGGCTGCCGCTTGCCATCAAGGACACCATGGATGTCAAGGGCGTGCGCAGCACCTATGGCTCGCCCATCTACGCGAACAACGTGCCGCAGCGCTCGGACCTCCAGGTCGAGGCGCTGGAGGAGCGCGGCGGCGTCGTTCTGGCGCGCTCCAACACGCCCGAATTCGCCGCCGGCGCCAACACGTTCAACGAGGTCTTCGGCAAGACGCGCAACCCCTGGAACACCGCCATGAGCTGCGGCGGCTCGTCGGGCGGGGCGGCGGTGGCGCTCGCCACCGGCGAGGTCTGGCTCGCCAATGGCAGCGACCTGGCCGGCAGCCTGCGCACGCCGGCGAGCTTCTGCTCGGTGGTGGGGTTGCGGCCGAGCCCGGGGGTGGTGCCGCAGGGGCCGGGCCACAACGCCTTCGACGACCTCGCCGTCAGCGGGCCGATGGCGCGCAACGTCGCCGACCTCGCCCTCCTGCTCGACGCCATGGCCCGGTTCGACCCGCGCGACCCGCTCTCGGTCCCGCCGCCGGCCGAGGGCTTCCTCGACGCGGTGCTGGCGCCCGAACCGCCGCGCCGGGTGGCGTTCTCACCCGATCTGGGCTTCCTGCCGGTCGATCCCGAGGTGCGCGACATCGCCGCGGCCGCCGCGGAGCGATTCGCCGGGCTGGGCGTCGCCGTCGAGCAGGCGGCCCCGGACCTCCGCGACGCGCCGGAGATCTTCCAGCCCTTGCGGGCGGTGCGCTTCGTCACCGCCTATGCGCCGCTCCTCCGGGAGCATCGCGCCAAGCTCAAGCCCGAGATGATCTGGAACATCGAGCTGGGCCTGAAGCTCGACGGCGAGGCGGTGGGCCGCGCCCGGCGCGGGCGGGCGGCGCTCTATCAGCGCGCCGCCGCCTTCTTCGCCGAATACGACCTGCTCCTGACGCCGGCGGCCGTCGTGCCGCCCTTCGACGTCGACCAACGCTATGTGGACGAGGTCGCCGGCCGGCGCTTCGACAACTACGTCGACTGGCTCGGCATGGCCTATGCGGTGACCCTGACGCGCTGCCCGGCGCTGTCGCTGCCCTGCGGCTTCACCCGGAGCGGCTTGCCGGTCGGCCTGCAGCTCGTCGGCCGGCCGCGCGGCGACCGCGCCCTCCTCGCCGCCGCCGCCCTGCTCGAGGCGCAGCTCGGCCTGGCCTCCCGCGTCCCCCTCGACCCCCGCCGGTGAGGACCTCTCGCAGCTGCGAGACAAAATCCCCACATAAACGTTAGATTAGGGCCTAACCGCGAGCATAGGCTTGCTGCCCATTCCCTTCGGGGTTAATTTGCGCCGCACCATGCCCGCCCGAAAAGCGTAGTACTTTCCTGAGTTTGGAGTTTCGAATGGATGACGTCCGCGTCGGCAAGCAGGCCGGTACCGGCTACGCCCTCGAGGATCTCTCGGTGGGCATGACCGACGCCTATGAGCACACGGTCACCGAGGCCGATGTGGTCAAATTCGCCGACATCTCCGGCGATCACAACCCGGTTCACCTCGACGAGGCGTTTGCCCGAGCGACGCGCTTCAAGGGGCGCATCGTTCACGGCATGCTGTCGGCGAGCTTTCTTTCCACCGCCATCGCTTCGCGCTTGCCGGGTCCAGGGACGATCTACCTGACGCAGAATCTGAGCTTCCGCGCGCCGGTGCGGATTGGCGACAAGGTCGAGGCGCGCGTCACCGTCACCGACATCATCCGCGACAAGGCGCGGGTGGTGCTGAAGACGGTCTGCCGCGTCGGCGACACCGTGGTGATCGACGGCGACGCCCTGGTCATGGTGCCGGGACGCGGCTGAGGCCGCCTCCTCTATCCAGCGCGCGGCCGACAAGATATTTTCCCGGGCCATGCGCATCTTCCGCCACGACAGGGTCGACGCCGGCGATCGCGGCGCGGTGGTCGCCATCGGCAATTTCGACGGCGTCCATCGCGGCCATGAGGCGGTGATCGGCACCGCCGGCCGCCTGGCCCGCGCCGCCGGCGCCCCCCACGCCGTGCTCACCTTCGAGCCGCATCCGCGCCGGGTGTTCCGGCCCGACGACCCGCCCTTCCGTCTGACTCCGTTCCGTGCCAAGTCGCGGCGCCTCGAGGCCCTCGGCGTCGATCTCCTCTTCACGCTGCATTTCGACAGCACCTTCGCCGCGCGGAGCGCCGAGGACTTCATCGAAACCGTGCTGGCGCGGAACCTCGGCGTGCGCCATGCGGTCGTCGGCTACGATTTCGTCTTCGGCTACGGGCGGCAAGGCACCGCGGCGCTGCTGCGGGAGCGCGGCGCCGCGCTGGGCTTCGGCGTCACCATCGTCGACCCCGTGCAGGGAGAAGGTGGCGGCGTCCATTCGTCGACGCGCATCCGCGATCTCCTGGCCGCCGGCCAGCCGCGCGCGGCCGCCGCGCTGCTCGGTCGCTTCTGGGAGATCGAAGGCCGCGTCGAGCGCGGCGACGAGCGCGGCCGGCTCATCGGCTTCCCCACAGCCAACCTGCTGCTCGACGACTATCTGCGCCCGGCGGCCGGTGTCTACGCGGTGCGCGCCGGCATCGAGGAGGGCGGACGAACGGTGTGGCACGACGCCGTCGCCAATCTCGGCCGCCGCCCGACCTTCGGCGGCAGCGACCTGCGCCTCGAGGCGCATATCTTCGATTTCGCCGGCGACCTCTATGGCCGCAACTTGCGCGTCGCCCTGATCGAGCACCTGCGCCCCGAGCAGAAATTCCCCGGCATCGACGCGCTCAAGGCACAGATCGCCGAGGATGCTGCGCAGGCTCGTGCGCTGCTGAAGGCGGTGCCGACCTCCGCCGGCTGAGGCAAGGAGGCACGGTCCTGGTCTAGCAGCGATCGTCGGCGCCATCATTGGCGGGCTTCAGCATCCAAAAAATGGAGGACGACTTGCGTGAGGCGCGCGGCGCCTGCCTTTGCGGTCAAGTCCAGTGCACGAGGGAGTGGCGCGAGCCTTCCCTCAGGCGGCGAGACCGAAAGCGCCTGCGGCCGTGACCCGCGCCTTGGCCAGCGCCTCCTTGATGCGCCCGATCTCGGCGTCCGGCAGCTTCACCAGCGGCGGGCGTACCACCGCCCGTTTCAGCCGGCCGAGCAGCACCAGCGCTTCCTTCATCCGATTGTGCATGTCGAGGAAGGGCGGCGCGTAGAAGACTTGGACGAGCGGATAGAGCCGGTCATTGAGCGCCTGCGCCCTGGCCAGATCCTTATCCTCGACCGCCCGCCATAGCGCCGCTTGGAGGTCGGCGATGACGCTGCCCGCGCCCGACAGCAATCCGTCGCAGCGCAGCACCAGCGAGCTCATGAGCCACGAGCTGTGGGTGGTGAGGACGTTGACCGGCCGCGGCAGAGCCTGGAGTGTGCGGATGTGCCGTTCATGCAGCAGCGGATCGTTGCACCAGTCCTTGATCGCACGCACGCTCGGCACCTCGTCGACGATCCGCAGCAGCGTCTCGATGGGGTAGCCGAGCCCGCTCGCCATCGGATATTGGAAGAGGATGAGCGGCAGGTCGGTGGCTGCGGCGATCCGCCTGAAATGCGCCAACCCCATCTCCGGGCGAAGCTGTCCGCCCATGATCATGCTGTTGGGCGGGAAGACGAGCAGTGCCGAGGCGCCGCCGCGCTCCGCCATGGCTGCGATCTCAGCGGCCAATAGGCTCGACTCGGCATAGATGCCGGTCACCACCGGCAGGCGTTCGCCGACCTCGTCCATGGTGATGTCGAGGACGCGCCGCTGCTCGTCGAGGCTGCAGGCATGGACCTCGGAGGCGTGGGCGTTGACGGTGAGCGCGGCAAGGCCGGCGACCGCGGCGACGTCGCGCAGATGCTTGCGGTATTCCGCGGCGTCGATGGCGAAATCATCATCGAAGGGCAGCAGGCAGGCAGGGATGACGCCGGAAGGGATGAAATTCGCGAAGCGCGGCATGTGGCCTCCTCTCGCACGCATCGTCTGCCCGTCTCGGTCCACGACGATAGGGGCGGTCATCTCGACGCGCAAGGAGCCCTGGCCCGGACGTGCCAGCTTGGTCGGGACGAGCGGGTGGTGCTAACCTTACCGCCGACGCCGAAACGGCTGCCGGGATGAATAAGCGGAGGAGAGGGGATGAGCGCCAAGGCTGAGGCGGAGCAGAGCGCGGCGAGTTGGCAGGACGAGCTCTATGACTTGCTGCGCCGGAACGACGTGACCCAGTTCGCCTATGTGCCCGATGCCGGCCACCGAGTCCTGATCGACCGCTCGCTCGCCGATCCGGAGGCGCAGTCGATCGCGCTGACGACGGAAGAGGAGGGGGTGGCGCTGCTCGCCGGCGCCGATCTCGGCGGCGCGCGCGCGGTGCTGCTGATGCAGTCGAGCGGCGTGGGCAATTGCATCAATATGCTGTCGCTGGTCAAGGGCGGGCGGTTCCCGTTCCTGATGCTGATCAGCATGCGCGGCGATTTCGGCGAGGGAAACCCCTGGCAGTTTCCCATGGGGCAGGCGGTCGCGCCGGTGATGGAGGCGATGGGCGTACTCTGCGTCCGCATCGAGCGGCCGGAAGAGGTGACGCCGACGGTGCGCGCGGCGCTGACCATGGTCTTCCAATCCGGTCAGGCGGTGGCGGTGCTGCTGACCCAGAAGCTCATCGGCGCGAAGAAATTCTGAGGAGCAGCCCATGGCGACATCACTGAACACCCACGGCATGGCCAAGGCAGTCGCGCCGGACTTCGTCCTCGACCGGCACCACGCGGTTCCGGCGCTGATCGGCCGGCACGAGGATTTTCTCATCATCGCCGGACTTGCCGGCACGGCGCGGGACGTCGCGGCGCTGACCCGGGACGGCGCTCACGCCTTTGCCATGGCGGGCGTGATGGGCGCAGCCACGATGATGGGCCTCGGCTTGGCGCTGGCGCGCCCGGATCGCCGCGTGCTGGTGGTGACCGGCGACGGCGAGCTGCTGATGAACATCGGCGCCCTTGCCACCATCGCCGTGCTGAACCCACACAATCTCTCGATCGTCTGCGTCGACAACGGCCACTATGGCGAGACCGGCTATCAGAAGAGCCACACCAGCCTCGGCGTCGATCTCGAGAAGATGGCGATCGGCGCCGGGATCAAGATGACGCGGACCATCTCGGCCGAGGCCGAGATCGCCGACGGCGCGCGCCTCATCCGCGAGGGCAACGGCACCGCCTTCGTCGTGCTGCGCGTCAGGCCGACCGATCCGCCGAGCTTCAAGCGCAGCCTCGATCCGTCGCTGGCGCGGCTGCGCTTCCGCCAGGCGCTGCTCGGCAAACCTTGAGACATAAAAAAGCCCCGCCGAAGCGGGGCTCGGACACTAAGGTCAGGATCGTTACCGCGTATCGTTTTTGATGTCCTGTTTCGCACCCGACATGGAGTGACGGCAGGCGCTCACGCTGACTCCGACGCTGGTGATGATAAGCAGGCTTATCAACGCGCGGGCAATTGTCGAACGCATCATTTCGGCTCCTCGTCGTGGTCCCTGTCGGGGGAACACGCGCCCGAGCCGGGCGGTTCCGTTCGCCAAGGAAAGGCCGATCAGGCGCCGCAGTACGGCCCAAGCGCGACGGCGAGATCGAGCAGTTCCTCGTCGGCGCCGGGCCAGCCGATCAGCGACAGCCCCGCCGGGCAGCCCTCGACCGATCCCGCCGGGATCGTCACCTGCGGCAGGCCGGCCAGCCCGGCGACCGAGGTGAGCGCCATGACGCGGGTGCGGAACGCGTCGAGCATCTCCGGCCGCGTCGCCACCGGCGGCGCAATGGATGGCACGGTCGGCAGCGCCATCACCGTGCCGGGCAAGAGCAGGCCGCGGATGCGGGCGCGTGCCTCGGCCATCACGGCATGGGCCGCCCGGGCATCGGCCTCGGTCACCGTCGCCGCGTAGGCGATGCGCTCGCGCACGCCCGGCCCGAGATTGGGCCTATGCGCCTCGATCCAGCGGCCATAGATGGCCCAGATCTCGCGCCCCTGGATGGCGCGGAAGGCGGCCCGCCAAGCGTCGAACCCGCCGGCAGAAACGGTGATCTCCTCAGTGGCCGGCAGCATCGCCTCGGCGCGGCGCAGGAAGCCGCGCAGCACGTCGCCGAGCGTGCCGTCTGCTTGGGCGAAGGCATCGGCGGCGACGAGCAGGCGCCGCGCCGGGGCGCGCTCGCTGGCGTCATCGAGCAGGACCGCCCCGGCCTTGCGCAGCAGGCCGGGGCCGGCGGCGAACCACCCAGCGGTGTCGAAGCTCGGCGCCATCGCCATGGCGCCCGCCAGGTCGACGCGGCCGTGCGTCGGGCGGATGCCGTAGATGCCGTTGAGCGCCGCGGGGACGCGCACCGAGCCGCCGGTGTCGCTGCCGAGCGCCAGGTCGCAGGCGCCGGCGCCCACCGCGGCGGCCGAGCCGCTCGACGAGCCGCCGGGTAGCCGCCCCGGCGCCCGCGCGTTGGCGGGCGTGCCGTAATGCGCGTTGGCGCCGGTGACGCTGAAGAAGAACTCATCGCACACGGTCTTGCCGATGACATCGGCGCCGGCCTCGAGCAGCCGGCGCACGGCACTCGCTGTCGTCCTCGCCGGCGCCTGCGCCGCCAGCCATTCCGGGCTGCCGCCGCCGGTGCGCTCGCCGGCGATGTCGTACATGTCCTTCACCGCCACGGTCAGTCCGGCGAGCGGGCCGCTGCCGCTGCCGCGCAGCGGTGCGCGCAGATCGTGCGGGACGAAGGCGCTGCTCTTGCGCGCGTGGGCCTGGGCGGCGGTCACGGCAGCGGCCTCTCTCCGAGATACCAGTCGAGGATGTGCGCGCCGTCCCACACCAGCACGCCCTTGCGGCTCATGATGGTCTCGAAGAGACGCTGCACGTGGCGGATGCGGTGCGGCATGCCGGACAGGTAGGGATGACAGGCGACCGCCATGATCTTGGCCCGTTCGGCGCTCTCCTCGTAGAGGCACTCGAACTGGTCGAGGCCGCGCTCGACGACCATGTCGGAGGGGTGGTGCTGCAGCGCCATCATCACGATGTCGTGGACTTCGAAATTGTAAGGCAGCGCCACCATCGGCCGGCTCGTCGTCCGCAGCGCCACTGGCTCATCGTCGAGCACCCAGTCGCCAATGTATTCGATCCCGGCCTCGGCGAGATGGTCGAGCGTGTCGTAGGTCTGGGTGAGGCCCGGGCCGAACCAGCCGCGCGGGTGCTTGCCCGAGAAGCGCTCGATGATGTCGACCGACTTGCGGATCACCGCGCGCTGGTCCTCGAGCTTGTGCATGGGCACCTGGTCATAGCTGTGCGCGTTGAGTTCCCAGCCGCGCTCGAGGCACGCCTCGACGACGGCGGGATAGGTCTCGCAGACCCGGGCGTTGAGCGTCACCGTCGGCGTGACGCCAAGCCGCTCGAAGAGCCGCTTCAGGCGCCAGAATCCCACGCGCATGCCGTATTCGTGCCAGCTCCAGTTCGGCACGTC
>DASVOY010000467.1:0-2183 GCA_036383115.1 Allostellaceae bacterium | reverse complement strand
CGTCGAGCAGACGGTGATGATCAACGGCCAGACCGTCCGGGCACGCGGCAACGTCTGTCAAATGCCCAGCGGCCACTGGGCGCTGACGCCGTGACGTAGCGCCGGCCCATTGGGTCGCCGCACGCCCGCTCCGCTCGCGGGAAGGTCGTACCGACGAGACCCGCTAAGCGGCCGTCTCGCCGCCGTTCTGCACGAGGTCGAAGATGGGTAGGAAGAACTCCGGCTCCTGGGCGCCGGAGACGGCGTATTGCCGCTCGAAGATGAAGCACGGCACGGCGTTGATGCCGAGCCGGCGCGCACCCCGATCCTCGGCGAGCACCGGCTCGATCTCGGCCGGGCCATCGAGCCATTGCTTGGCCTCCGCGGCGTCGAGCCCGGCCTCGCCGGCGATGTCGGCCAGGCTCGCATGGTCGCCGATATCGCGTCCCTCGATGAAATAGGCCCGGAACAGTCCCTCGACCATCCGATCTGCGCGCGCCTGCGTCCCGGCCCAGCGGATCAGCCGATGCGCGTCGCGCGTGTTGGGCGTGCGGCGGATGCGGTCGAAGGCGAAGGGGATGTCGACGGTTGCGCCGGCCTCGGCGACGCTGGCATAGATGCGGTCGGCATGGGCAGACCCACCGAACTTGGCCGCGAGATAAGCGGAGCGCTCCATGCCTCCGGGGGGCATGTCGGGGTTGAGCTGGAACGGGCGCCAGGAGAGCTCGGCCGGAAGTTCGGGCCGGAGCGACAGCGCCTTCTCGAGCCGGCGCTTGCCGATGAAGCACCACGGACAGATCACGTCGGAGACGATGTCGATATGCATGGCGATCTCCTGCGGGCGCGCTTTCCTTCATAACATAGCTGGGGCGCTGCGGCGCTCGGCTTGACGCCTTCGGGATATGGGAACAAGGATGGCGGCTGGACAGAGGTGGGGCGAGCGGCACGAGCATGAGAGATTTTGACGCATCGCCCGCTCATCCTGACCCTCTGCCCGCTCAGGGGGAGGAAGGATCCGGCGCGGCGCGACAGGAGAGTGAAGGGACGTCGGCGCCGCTGAAGAATCCCGAACGGCGAGATCGGCTCGCTCGCTTCCTTGCTGATGCGGCCGGTGCGCGCTCCGCCGAGATCACCGAGCTGCGCCGCTTGCCGGGCGGCGCGGTGCAGGAGAACTGGCTGGTCGCCGCCGTCATCGACGGCGCCGCGCACGAGCTGGTACTGCGCACCGATGCCGCCACCGCGCTCTCCATGAGCCGTGATCGCGCGGCGGAGTTCGCCATTCAGCGCTTGGCGCATGGCGCCGGCGTGACCGTGCCGGAACCGTTGTTCCTGTGCTGCGACCCGACAGTGATCGGCAAGCCTTTCTTCCTGATGCGCTGGATGCCTGGGCTGGCCGATGGGCAGCGCGTCGTCGCCGGCGAGGTCGGCGGGCCGCGCGACGCCATGGCGACGCGGCTCGCCCGCGAGCTGGCGCGGATCCATGCCATCCGGCCGTCGCGCGACGCGGTCGCCCATCTCGGCTCGCCACCGGCGGATGCGGCACAAGCGCGGCTTCGTCCCCTGGCGCGCTTCATCGAAACGCATGCCGAGCCCCATCCGGTGGCGGAGTGGGGCGTGCGCTGGCTGCTCCACCATGCGCCGCCGCCGGTGGCGCCGGTGCTTTGCCATGGCGACTTCCGCACCGGGAATTATCTCGCCGACGAGCGCGGCTTCACCGCGCTGCTCGATTGGGAGTTCGCCTGCTGGAGCGATCCCGACGAGGACATCGGCTGGTTCTGCCTGGGCTATTGGCGCTTCGGCGCCTATGGCCGCGAGGCCGGCGGACTCGTGCCGCGCGCCATCTTCCACCGCGCCTACGAGGCGGCCTCGGGCCGGCCCGTCGATCCTGCGCGCGCCCGCTATTGGGAGGTGATGGCGGCTTTGCGCTGGCTGGTCATCGCGCTCGAGCAGCGCGACCGGTTTCTGCTGGGCGGCGAGCGCTCGCTGCAACTCCTGCTCAACGGCCGGCGGCCCGCGGAATGCGAGCTCGAGATCCTGCGGCTCACCCAAAGCGCCGAGGCATCGTGATGCGCGACCGGCCCGACGGCTCCCGCCTCCTTCATTTCGCCCGCGAGGCGCTGCTGCGCGACGTGGCACCGCTCCTGCCGGCCGAGCGGCAGCAGGAAGTCGCCTTTATCGCCCGCGCCCTGGCGATCGCGGCGCGC
>DASVOY010000466.1:0-15021 GCA_036383115.1 Allostellaceae bacterium | reverse complement strand
CTGCCCGCGGGCGGACCTCGTCCTCGTCCCCGGCGGCTTCGGCACCCGGCCGCTGCTCAAGAACGATGCCGTCCTCGGGTGGGTCCGCGACCGCGCGGGGACTGCTGAACTCGTCCTGTCCGTCTGCACCGGGTCGCTGGTGCTGGCGGCGGCCGGCTATGACGCGAGCCAGCTGCTCCTCCTCTCCGACCTTGCGGAACATAGCAAGAATATCAAGCTCGACCCGCGGGTCTCACTGCTCTTCGATGGCACGGCTGGGCGCGACGACCCCTTGACCGGGGCGCGCGTCACGGTGCTGGGCGAGGCCCGGCCGGTCGAGGACCAGCTCTTGCGGGCGCGGTTCACGGCCCGGCATCCCTCGGCCGCCGTCTATGCCGGCTTCGCCGATTTTCAGCTTTACCGTGTCACGGTGACGCGCGCCCATCTTGTCGCCGGTTTTGGCCGGATCGACTGGATCGCCGCGGACACCCTCCTTTTCCCCGATGCCGCCCTCGCGCTTGCCGCGGCGGAAAGCGAGATCCTGCGGCACATGAACGAGGATCATGCGGAGGCGATCGATCTCTATGCCAGCCGACTCCTCGGCATGGAGGGAGGGG
Source organism: Allostellaceae bacterium (assembly GCA_036383115.1). Lineage (GTDB taxonomy): Bacteria > Pseudomonadota > Alphaproteobacteria > ATCC43930 > CGMCC-115725 > DAHUYF01. Next base: position 14,425 of record DASVOY010000466.1, on the reverse strand, counting down.
GCTGGCGGCAGACCGGTGTCGATCCCGAGGGGATCGACCTGCGGCGCGGCGGCGCTGTCGCCAGGCTTGACTTCACGACGCCGGCGGGCGATGCGGAAGGGGCGCGAGCGGAATTGGTGCGGTTCGCCAGAAGGGCGAGGGGGGAAACTTGAAGTTGCCCAGGGCCATGGGAACGAAAGATGGTGGACCGGCGTTGTGTTGCCGCCGCCGGCGACCAGACAGCGGTCATCCCCCGGGCTGTTCCGCGCCGGGGTAGCGTTAGCGGGAAAAGATAAAGCGCGATCCAGGAGGTCAAGCCGTGAAAGACGCAGCTCACACCGTAACCGGTACGGCCAGCAGCTACGGGCTCGAGCGACAGGGGCTGCACAATCTGGGCGCCGCGCATTGGAACCTGTCGGTGCCCGTGCTCTATGAGCATGCCGTCCGGAGACACGAGGGACTCGTCGCCGCCGGCGGCGCGTTCGTCGCGCGCACCGGCGCCTTCACCGGCCGCACCCCCAAGGACAAGTACATCGTCGAGGAGCCGTCGAGCAAAGCCGACATCTGGTGGGGCGACATCAACAAGCCGGTCAGCGAGGCGACCTTCGAGAGCATGTACCGGCGGCTTGCCGCCTATTTCCAGGGGCGCGAGGTCTTCGTCCAGGACATGCATGGCGGCGCCGACCCCGACTACCGGCTCAAGGTACGCATCGTCAGCGACAGCGCCTGGCACAGCATGTTCGTGCGCAACATGTTCATCCGGCCCCGGACCGACGCGCTTCACGAGTTCCAGCCGGATTTCACGATCCTGCACGCGCCGCGCTTCTTCGCCTTGCACGAGATGGACGGCACAAATTCCGACACCTTCGTCTTCGTCAATTTCGCCCGCCGTCTCGTGCTGATCGGCGGCAGCGAGTATGCCGGCGAGATCAAGAAGTCGGTGTTCGGCTACCTCAATTTCCTGCTGCCGGCCAAGGACGTGCTGCCGATGCACTGCTCGGCCAATGTCGGCGAGAACGGCGACAGCGCCATCTTCTTCGGCCTCTCCGGCACCGGCAAGACGACGCTTTCGGCCGATGGCTCGCGCACGCTCATCGGCGACGACGAGCACGGCTGGAGCCACAAGGGCCTCTTCAATTTCGAGGGCGGCTGCTACGCCAAGGTGATCAACCTCTCGCCCGAGGCCGAGCCGGAGATCTACGCCACCGTACACCGCTTCGGCACGGTCCTGGAGAACGTCGTGCTCGACCAGGCGACGCGCGTGCCCGATCTCGCCGACGGCAGCCTGACCGAGAACACTCGCGCCTGCTATCCACTCGACTTCATCCCCAACGCCAACGCGACCGGCATGGCGCCGCATCCCGACAACGTCATCATGCTGACGGCGGACGCGTTCGGCGTGCTGCCGCCCATCGCCAAGCTCACGCCGGAGCAGGCGATGTATCATTTCCTCTCGGGGTACACGGCCCGCGTCGCTGGTACGGAGAAGGGCCTCGGCAATGCGCCGCAGGCGACCTTCTCGACCTGCTTCGGCGCGCCCTTCATGCCGCGCCACCCCGCGGTCTATGCCAAGATGCTGGGGGAGCGCATCCGGCAGCATCAGGCACAATGCTGGCTCGTCAACACCGGCTGGTCGGGCGGCGCCTATGGCGTCGGCAGCCGCATGAAGATCGCCCATACCCGCGCGCTGGTGCGGGCGGCGCTCGCCGGCACGCTCAAGCAGGCGCCGGTGAAACAGGAGCCCTATTTCGGCCTCTACGTGCCCGAAAGCTGCGGCGAGGTGCCGAGCGAGGTGCTCAACGCCCGCAACACCTGGTCCGACAAGACGGCCTATGACGAGACCGCGCGCGAGCTGACCAAGCGCTTCGAGAGCAACTTCAAGAAATTCGAGGCCTATGTCGGCAGCGAGGTGAAGGAAGCCGGCATCCACGCCGCGGCCTGACCGCGGCCGGCATCAGCCGGCCTTGGCGAAGCCGTAAAGCGCCTCGGGATTGGTCACGACGATCTGCTCGAGCGCCGCCTCGTTTGGCGCCCAGTCGAAAAGCGTGTCGAGGAGCGTCGCCTCGTCGGGCCTGTTCATGCGGGCGGTGGGGTGCGGCCAGCCCGTCCCCCATACCACGCGCTCCGGCGCGGCCTTGATGAAAGCCGCGGCAACCGCGCCGACATCGCCGTAGCCGGGCGGGCCGAGCTTCGATTCCTGATAGGTGCCGGAGAGCTTGACCCAGGCGCGGCCTCTATCGATCAGCCGGCGCACCACGCGATAGGCGGGATGACTGGTGCCGGCGTCGGGCGGTACGAGCGCCACATGGTCAAAGACGATGGGCGTGGGCACCCGCAGCAGCAGATCCTCGGCGGCGGCGATCTGCTCCCCCTTGATGCGCAGCTCTACATGCCAGCCAAGATCGTCGATGCGCCGCGACAGCGGCTCGATCATGTCGAGGGTGGTGGCGCCGAACTGGACGAGATTGAAGCGGATTCCGCGCACCCCTGCGACATCCATGCGCTTCAGGACGTCGCCCGCGACGCCAATGTTGACCACGGCGATACCACGTGCCTCCTCGCCGAGCGCCGCGAGCGCATCGAGCATACAGCGATTGTCGGTGCCATAGGTCGAGGGCTGCACCACCACCACCCGCGTCGTGCCGAGCCGCTGCTGCACTAGGCGATAGTCCGCGACGTGGGCGTCGGGCGGCAGCAGCATCGCATTGGGGGCAACAGGGAAGCGGCTGTTGTAGATGTGGATATGGCAGTCGGCCGCATAGGGCGGCGCCCGGTGCCGGGGCCGCGCGGCCTCCTGCGCCACGGTACGGTGCGCCCATGCGATGCCCGTCCCCAGCACGGCCGCGGCCTTGAGCAGCGTGCGCCGCTGCATCGTCATCGCCTTCCTCCCCTGGGCGCACTTTGCCGGCGGCGCCCTTGCCAGCAGCCTGCACGGGTCGGCGCGCGCATTCAACTGCGCAGTGGACTTTGCACGGCGGGATCATGAGGATGACGCTTCGTCTTCGGTGAAAGGGGCCGCCATGGCGCCGCTCGATGCCGTTCAACATCGCATGGTCGAGACGAACCGCATCCGTCTCCACGTCGCCGAAATGGGCGAAGGGCCGGCGGTCGTGCTGTGCCATGGCTGGCCGGAGACATGGTACTCCTGGCGCCATCAGCTTCCGGCGCTCGCGGGTGCCGGCTTCCGCGTGCTGGCGCCGGATATGCGCGGCTATGGCAAAAGCGACCGCCCCGAGCCGGTCGAAGCCTACACCCAGCTCCACATCGTCGGCGACATGGTGGGCCTGCTCGACGCGCTCGGGCTCGAGCAGGCCGTGATCATCGGTCACGACTGGGGCGCGCCGGCGGCATGGCATTCGGCGCTGATGCGCCCCGACCGCTTCCGTGCCGTAGCCGGGCTGAGCGTGCCCTACCGTCCCCGCGGCAAGGTCAGCGCGATCGAGGCGTTCAAAGCCGGCGGCATGGAAACCATCTACATGATGTATTTCCAGGAACCCGGCGTCGCCGAGCGCGAGTTCGAGAAGGACGTGGCCCGCGCCCTGCGCTCCGTCTACTACTCGGCGTCGGGCAGCCTGCCCGAAGGCAAGCGCTGGCATCCCTTCGTGCCGCCCGGAAAAGGGCTGCTCGACACCGGCTTCGAGCCGGAGATGCCGCTGCCCTGGCTGAGCGCGGCGGACCTCGCCGAGTATGTCAAGGACTTCACCTCCAGCGGCTTTCGCGGCGGCTTCAACTGGTACCGCAACCTGCACCGCAATTGGGAGCTGATGGCGCCCTTCGCCGGCGCGCCGATCCGCCAGCCCTCGCTCTTCATCGCGGGCTCGCGCGACGGGGTCATCCGCATGCCGGGCATGCGGGTCGGCTTCGAGGAGATGAGGGAGGTGCTGCCGGGGCTGCGGCGGAGCGTCATCATCGACGGGCCCGGGCATTGGGTGCAGCAGGAGGCGCCGGAGCAGGTCAACGCGCTGCTCATCGACTTCCTCGAAGGATTGTAGAAGGGCGGAGGCGCAATGGCAGCAAAGGTAAACCAACAGGTACGCCTCAGATCGCGCCCGGGCGGCATCCCGCAGGCCGAGCATTTCGAGATCGTGGCCGCGCCCATGCCGGAGCCGCGCGAGGGGCAGTTCCTGGTGCGCAACCTCTACCTCTCGGTCGATCCCGCCATGCGCGGCTGGGTCAGCGCCGTCGCCAATTATTCGAAGCCGGTCGAGATCGGCGAGGTGATGCGCTCGCGCAATGTCGGCGAGGTCGTGGCCTCGCGCCACCCCGACTACCGTGTCGGCGAGCACGTGGTGGGCTGGCTCGGCTGGCAGGAATACGCGGTCTCCGACGGCAAGGGCATCGTCCGTCGCGTCGCCGAGTCGGATCTGCCGCTCTCGGCGGCGCTGGGCGTGCTGGGGATGAACGGCGTCACCGCCTATTTCGGCCTCCTCGATGTCGGGCAGCCGGCGCCCGGCGAGACGGTCGTCGTCTCGACCGCGGCGGGCGCTGTCGGCTCGGCCGTCGGCCAGATCGCCAAGATCAAGGGCTGCCGTACCGTCGGCATCGCCGGCGGGCCCGAGAAGGTGGCTCTCTGCCGCGCGGAATTCGGCTACGACGCCGCCATCGACTACAAGGCGGCGAAAGATCTCGACGCGGCGCTCGGCCAAGCCTGCCCCCAAGGCATCGACGTCTATTTCGACAATACGTCGGGGCGGATCAGCGACGCCGTGCTGCGCCACATCAACAAGCGGGCGCGGATCGTCGTCTGCGGGACGGCATCGCTGCCGAGCTGGGATCCCTGGCCGCAGGGGCCGCGCGTCGAGCGTCACCTGCTGGTGAAGAGCGCGCGCATGGAGGGCTTCCTCGTCTTCGATTACGAGGACCGCACAGACGAAGCGGTGCCGCAACTTGCCGAGTGGGTGCGCCAGGGCAGGCTGCGCTATCGCGAGGACATTCTCGACGGTCTCGACAAGGCGCCCGACGCCATCGCCGGGCTTTACCGCGGCGAGAACCTCGGCAAGCGGCTGATCAAGCTCTAGCGGCATGATTCGGGGATTTCTGCGGCTCGCTCTGGCAACGCTGCTGTGCCTCGGCGTCGCCGCGACCGCCGGGCGCGCGCAGACGGACGAGATCCAGGTCTATACCGGCGAGATCAACAAGCCCGGCGAGTTCAGCATCACACTGCACAACAACTACACGCCGATCGGCCGCAAGGAGCCCGCCTTTCCCGGCGCCATCGTGCCCGACCATTCGCTCAACGGCGTGCCGGAATACGCCTATGGCGCGAACGAATGGCTCGAGCTCGGCGCCTATCTGCCGCTCTATTCGCTGACGCGCGACGGCCGTTTCCTCATCGACGGCGCCAAGCTGCGCGCGCTCTTCGCCGTGCCGCACGCGGCGGAGCGCAGCTTCTTCTACGCCGTCAATTTCGAGCTCAGCTACAACGCCCGTCACTGGGCAGAGACGCATTGGGCCGCCGAGATACGTCCGATCATCGGCGGCCGCATCGGTCCGGTCGATCTCATCGTCAATCCGATCGTCGACGTGCCTTTCACCGGCATCGGCGCGCTCGACTTCGCGCCGGCCGAGCGCATCGCCTATAATTTCTCCCAGGAATGGGCGGCGGCCGTCGAGCACTACGCCGATTACGGCGCCTTCCGCCATTTCGAGCCTGCCGACCGCCAGGAGCAGGCGCTTTTCGCCGTGGTCGACTACGGCGGCGAGCCCGTCAATGTCGAATTCGGCATCGGCCACGGCTTCACCGCCGCCTCCGACAAGCTCATCCTGAAGCTCATTTTGACGCGGAGCTTCTGAAGGCGGCCGCCAGGGCCAGGTGTGGCTTTTGGCTCACGGTGCGATTGGGGGTTGCGCTTTGGGTAAAAGCGTCTCATGAATAACCCTGCAAGTTTCTGCTTCGGCACCTTGCCGACTCGCCTCCTGGGCGAATCTTCAAGTTTCCATGAGGCCGACAACTGCAGCGCGACACGCAAAGGGCGTGCCGCGCTTTCCTATATTCACGGAGGCCATCATGGCTACGGGTACTATCAAGTGGTTCAACGCGCAGAAGGGCTACGGCTTCATCCAGCCCGACGCCGGCGGCAAGGACGTGTTCGTCCACATCTCGGCCGTCGAGCGCGCAGGGTTGTCGTCGCTCAACGAGGGCCAGAAGGTCCAATACGAGATCGTGAAGGATCGCGGCAAGGAATCGGCCGGCAACCTGTCGCTGGTCGGCTGAGCCGGCAAGCGGGGCGGCGGCGTCTCGCCGCCCCGCTGCTGCCGCCATGCGTGAGTAGAACAAGCAAGAATAGAGGCGGCGATGGCCCGCAAACGCCCCGCCAACAGCGAATTCGTGCTCTTCGATGTCGTCTACGAGGACGGCTCGCGCAGCTCCCACCGCAAGGTGCCGAGCGCGGAGCTGGGCGGCCTCGACGGCGATACGCCCGCCAAGGCGATCATCGAGGCCCAGGATGAGCAGATCGCCCAGCGCTCCGGCCGCCCCCGCCGCGAGATCAAGTCGATCACGCGCTCGGCGTAGGTCGCTACTGATAGAGGCGCGGCCGGATCGAGGCAGCTGACTGCTCTGGCGTGCCGAGATCCAGTGCCGCCACTCTCCAACGCTTCGCGCAAGGTTTTTCAACGGTAGCGCGCCGAAACGGATCGGCGGGGCGCGCCTCAAGCTCATGCTGTTGCTTGTTCGTGCCGTTGCCTTGACGGCAGGGCAGCGCGCTGGGCTGATCTTTGCGGCCCGGACGCTGCATCGAAACTCAACCGAGTCGCGCCCTTAGCTAAAGGAGTACGATGATCTCGCCAGGGCAGGAGCAAGACGATGGCTAGGGTGAGAGTTGGCTTGGTCGGCTGCGGCTTTGCCGCGGAATTGCATATGTACGCCTATAAGCGCGTTTACGGACTCGAAGCGGAAGTGGCGGCGGTGGCGGCGCGCGGCGATCGCGTCGTCAATTTCGCCAGGAAGCATCGGATCCGCAACACTCATCGCGATTTTCACGCGCTGCTCGCCGACAAAGAGATCGACGTCATCGACATCTGCACGCCGCCGGCCTTGCACGCCGCGATGATCGTCGAGTCCATGCAAGCGGGAAAGCACGTCATCTGCGAGAAGCCGTTCGCCGGATATTTCGGCCGCGGCAGCGACAAGCCCCCGATCGGCAAGCATGTGCCGAAATCGCTGATGTACCAGCGCGTCATGGAGGAAATGGACAAGACCTGCGTCGCCATGAAGTCCAGCGGCAAGCTGTTCATGTACGCGGAAGATTGGATCTACGCGCCAGCGGTGGCAAAGACGGTCGAGATCCTGAACGCCACGAAGGACAAGATCTTGTTCATGAAGGCGGAGGAAAGCCACAGCGGATCGCACGCCGCTCATGCTGCCCAGTGGTCGATGACCGGCGGCGGCTCGCTCATCCGCATGGGGTGTCATCCGCTGTCCACGGCGCTTTATCTGAAGCAAGTCGAGGCGAAAGCGCGCGGCGAGCGGATTGCGGTATCCCACGTCAGCGCCGATGTCGGCAATGTCGCCGCGTGCCTGCGGCCCGAGGAGCGCACCTTCATCAAGGCCAACCCGGTCGACGTCGAGGATTGGGGGATGCTGACCCTGACCTTCTCGGACGGCACCAAGAGCACGGTATTTTCCGGCGACGTGATCATGGGCGGGGTGCGGAATTCCGTCGAGATTTATACGAGCGGCGGATCGCTCTTCGCGAACATCACGCCCAACAACCACATGGTCAGCTATCTGACGGATGAGAGGAAGTTGGACGGCGTCTACATCACCGAGAAAGTCGACCGGAAAACCGGCTGGCAATTCATCTGCCTGGAGGAGGAGTGGACGCGGGGCTATCTGCAGGAGATCCAGGACTTCATGGAATGCGTGTCGCTGGGACGGCAGCCGCTCGCCGATGCCGGCTTGGCCTATGAGACCATGAAGGTCAATTACGCGGCCTATTGGTCGGCGGAGGAAGGGCGCCGGATCGCATTGTAGCGCGGATGCGGCCAGCGCGGGCCGGGCAGGCCCGCGCTGGACAGGCATCTCTCTATGCCAGCGACGTGTAGACCGCGTTCTCGAACTTGGCGAAGAGCGCCAACGCCTTCTGGTCGGCGAAGGGGACCAGCTGCATCAGGATGACGCCGGCGACGCCTTTCGCGGGGTCGATCCAGAAGTAGGTGTTGCCGAGCCCGGCCCAGGCGAGGCTGCCGGCGTTGCGACCGCCGGGGACGCGCTCGGTGTTGATCATGAAGCCCAGGCCCCATTTCTTGACCATGCCGGGGAAGAACTCGGCGTCGTTCGAGTAGGGCGGGATCGCCGTCTTCAGCAGGCGCACATTGAGGTCGCCGATGTGGTTCTGTCCCATCAGCTTGACCGTCTCGGGCTTCAGGACCTGCGCGCCAGTGGCGGAGCGCCCGTCATTGAGGAACATCCGCGTGAAGACGATGTAGTCGGCCGCCGTGCCGTAGAGCCCGCCGCCGCCCATCTGGAACTCGGGCTCCTGCGGGATCTCGAAGGGCATCGGCGCGAGCGCGCCGTCGGCCGCCCGCGCATGCATGCCGACCAGCCGTTCGCGTTGGCCGGTGCCAAGCTTGAAGCTGGTGTCCTTCATGCCGAGCGGCTCGAACAGGTTCTCCTCGAAATAGTCGCCGAGCTTCTCGCCGCTCACCCGCTCGACGGCCTTGCCGACCCAGTCGATGTTGATGCCGTAATCCCATTTGTCGCCGGGATCGAAGGTGAGCGGCGTGGTCAGCGCAAGGTTCTCGCAGGTGATGATGCCGGGGACGCCCTTCTTCTCCTGGTAGCGCAAGAGGTCGGGGTTCCAGATGTCGTAGCTGAACCCGGCGGTATGCGTGATCAGATGGCGCAGCGTGATCGGCCGCTTGGCCGGGCGCAGCTTGGGCTCGCCATCGGCATCGAAGCCCTCCAGCACCTGCCGGTCGGCGAGCTCAGGCAGCACCTTGGCGATGGAGCTGTGGAGGTCGAGCTTGCCGCGCTCGACCAGCTGCATCGCCGCGGTCGAGGTGATCGCCTTGGTCATCGACGCGATCCAGAACACGGAATCCACCGTCATGGCGGGGCCTTCCGGCAGCGCCCTCTTGCCGAAGGCGCCCTCATAGACCGGCCCGTCCCGCGTCACCGCCATGGCGACGACACCCGGCACGTCTCCGGCCTCGATCCCCTTGCGCAGGACCTGATCGGTTTGCGGCATGGTGGGCATGACAGTCCTCCCATTATCGATTGCTTGTTCCGCAATCTTCCGCCCACTCGAGCCGCAAGGCAATGATGTGATGGGGCTGCCGCCTTCGTGCCGTCATCATGCCGCCCATCGAGCCCATCCGCATCGAAGGATGGCGGCCAGCCAAGCAGCTGCGCCAGGCTATGATCGCCAGACCTACTGCGCTTGGCCCACCTTCTCCTCGAGCCCGGGCTTGAAGCTCATCGGATCCGGCAGACCATCGACGTGAAGGATGCCGACAAGCCCCTTCTCCAGGCGGCTGATGGCGTGATCGAGGATGAGGAAGTCGCAGGGGACCTCCAGCTTCAATTCGACAGCGGCGGCAAGGTGAGAGCGCCGAAGGCGTAGACCTTGTCGAAAATGGCGCCGATGACATGGAGCGAGCTGGTGAAATTCGGCCCGCCAACGCCGAAACAGATCCGCACGCGCTTGCCCGTCTTGGCGTTAAGCTGGTGCGCGCCGGTCAGAGCCTTGGCGGCGCCGTTGAAGGTGAAGACGGTCGGCCGCTCATTGGCCAGCCGATCGAAATCAAGGGTGAACTCGCCCTTGGCGCCGAGCTTCTGCTCGGTATGGAACTCGCCCTCTTAGCCGAGAAATTGCGCGGAGCGAGGACCCTTTCCGCTTGCGTGTCGTTGGCCTGATAAACTGGGACCCTCGCGCCTTCGGCTCGTGACGGGCCGGACATGTGGCGCTTGGGGGACCGGACTCCTCGCTTTGCCGCTTTAATGGCCATCGGGCATCGCGCCCGATGCAACGGATGGGATATAGCCTTGATCTGCACCGTGCTCGTCGTCGAGCCCTCTGACATCTTCCGGGAATTCCTGGATGTGATCGTCGATCATGCCGGCTATGACGTCGTGACCGTCGCCGCGGGGGTGACGGCTCAACATCAACTGGAGCACCAGCGTTTCGATATGGTCATCCTGGCGAGCGCCAAGCTCGGCAGAGGCCCTGACCCCCTGGAACTCGCCAGGCGCGCCGCCGACGCGGGCGCCGCGGTGATGTTCGTGCTCGACGACTGGTCGCAGTGCAGCGCCTTCGCCGACAGCGGCTATGTCATCCTGACGAAACCGTTCATGCCGAGCGCGCTCATCGCCGAGATCGAGCGCCTGCGCCGCCAGCACGTCATCGACTGCGAGCCGCGCCAGGCGGCGCAGTGAGCGGCCGCTTGCCGGCGCCTAATGCGCCTCGTCCCAGTTCTGCGCCATGCCGGTCTCGACGACGAGCGGGACCGAGAGGGACACGACCGGAGCGGGCGCCTCTTCCATCACTTCCTTGACGAGGCGCGCCGTTGCCTCGGCCTCGGCCTCCCGCGCCTCGAAGACCAGCTCGTCATGCACCTGCAGCAGCATGCGTGACCTGAGCCCCGCCCTCTCCAATGCCGGCGGGATGCGGGCCATCGCGCGCTTGATGATGTCGGCGGCGGTGCCTTGGAGCGGCGCGTTGATCGCCTCGCGCTCGGCATAGCCGCGCCGCGCCGGGTTGGCATCCTTGATGCCGGGGATGTAGCAGCGGCGGCCGAACAGCGTCTCGACATGGCCGCGCTCGCGGCACTCCGCCTTGACCCGCTCCATATAGGCGCGGATGCCGGGGAAGCGCGCGAAGTACGCCTTGATATATTCCGCCGCTTCCTGCTGCGGCACCTGGAGCCGCTGTGCCAGACCGAAAGCGCTCATGCCGTAGATGATGCCGAAATTGATCGCCTTGGCGCGACGCCGGATCTCGCCGGTCATCGCCTCCATCGGCACGCCGAAAACCTCGCTCGCGGTCAGCGCGTGGATGTCGGCGCCGGAGCGGAACGCCTCCTTGAGCGGCGCCACGTCGGCGATATGCGCGGCCAGGCGCAACTCGATCTGGCTGTAATCGGCGGACACCAGCACGTGCCCGGGCTCGGCGACGAAGGCGCGGCGGATCTTGCGGCCCTCCTCGGTGCGGATCGGAATATTCTGCAGATTGGGATCGGTCGAAGAGAGGCGCCCGGTGAGTGTCGCCGCCAGCGCGAACGAGGTATGGACACGTCCCGTCGCCGGGTCGATCTCATCGACCAGCGCATCGGTGTAGGTGCTCTTGAGCTTCGCCAGCTCGCGCCAGTCGAGGACGCGCGCCGGCAGGTCGTGCATCAGCGCGAGCTGCCCGAGCACGGCGGCATCGGTGCCGTAGGCGCCGGTCTTGTTCTTGCGCCCGCCAGGAAGCCCCAGCTCGTCGAACAGCACCTCGCCCAGCTGCTTGGGCGAGCCGATGTTGAAGGGATGGCCGGCAAGAGTATGGATCTCGCGCTCGAACTCGGCCAAGCGGCGAGCGAAATCCTCGGAGAGCCGGTTCAACTCGGCGCGGTCGATGCGTATGCCGGCGCGCTCCATCGCCGCAACGACGCGAATGAGCGGGCGCTCGATGGTCTCGTAGAAGGCGAGGCGATGCTCGGCGAGGAGTCGCGGCTTCAGCACGCGGTGGAGCCGCAAGGTGATGTCGGCATCCTCCGCCGCGTAGTCGCGCGCCTTGTCGAGCGGCACGGCGGCGAAGCCGATATGGTTCTTGCCGCTGCCGGCGACGTCCTTGTACTTGATGGTCTCGTGGCCGAAATAGAGCTGCGCCAGCTCGTCGAGATTCTGCCCGCGCGCGCCGCCCGACAGAACATACGACATCAGCATGGTGTCGTCGACCGGCTTCATGTCGATGCCGCAGCCGGCGAGCACCTCGACGTCGTATTTGATGGTGTGGCCGACCTTGAGCACGCCCTCGTCCTCGAAGAGCGGCTTCAGCGCCGCCAGCGCCAAATCGCGCGGGATCTGGCGCGGCGCTTCCAGCGGCGGTGCGTCGCCGAGATCGAGCGTCGCCTGGCCTGCGGGCGCGCGGTGGCCGAGCGGGATATAGCAGGCCTCGCCCGGCTCGATCGCCAGTGAGACGCCCACGAGCTCCGCCATCGCCGCGTTGAGCGAGGTCGTCTCGGTGTCGATGGCGACGGTGCCCTTCGCCTGCGCCGCGTCGATCCAGCCTTGGAGATCGGCGATGTCCTGCACCAGGTCGTAGCGCCGCTCGACGTTGGATAGATCGGACGGCGACACGGGTGCCATCGCCGGGGCTTGCGCCGCTTCCGCTGCCGGCGGCGCGGCCTCGGGCGCAGTCGCACCATTGCCGGCACCCTTCGCGAGCCGCGTCTCGACCCGAGCCAGCAAATTCTTGAAACCCATGCCCTGGAGGAAGGCGATGAGCTTGTCGCGGTCGGCGGGCTTCACCTCGAGCGCGTCCAAGGACACGGTCAAAGGCGCGTCGGCGTCGAGCTGCACCAGGCGCTTCGAGATGCGCGCCTGCTCGGCGAAATCGATCAGCGATTGCCGGCGTTTCGGCTGCTTGATCTCGTTCGCGTGGTCGAGCAGGTTCTCCAGGCTGCCATAGAGGTTGATCAGCTCGGCCGCGGTCTTGACGCCGATGCCCGGCACGCCCGGCACGTTGTCGACGCTGTCGCCGCAAAGTGCCTGAACGTCGACCACCTTGTCGGGCCCGACGCCGAACTTCTCGCGCACCTCGGCCTCGCCGATCGGCTTCTGCTTGATCGGGTCGAGCATGCCGACCTTGTCGTTGACCAGCTGCATCAGGTCCTTGTCGGAGGAGACGATGGTCACCGTCGCTCCTTCCTCCTTGGCCTTCTTGGCGTAGGCGGCGATGAGGTCGTCGGCCTCGTAGTCCGGTCGCTCGATGCGGCAGATGTTGAAGGCGTCGGTCGCCTCGCGCACCAGGCGGAATTGCGGCACGAGGTCGGGCGGCGGCTCGGGGCGGTGCGCCTTGTAGTGGTCGTAGATCTTGTTGCGGAAACTGGTCTTGGCGCTGTCGAAGACCACGGCGAGGTGGTCGGCGTCGGTGTCCTGCAGCAGCTTGAAAAGGATGTTGCAATAGCCCAGCACCGCCCCCACCGGCGTTCCGTCGGAGCGGGTCAGCGGCGGCAGCGCGTGATAGGCGCGGAAGATGTATCCCGAGCCGTCGACGAGATAGACGTGGCGTGTCTTGGCGTTCAAGGCTTGCTGGGCGAGGACGGCGGCGGATGCGCGCCCGGCGACATCGGCGGCGTCTCCGCGACATGGCCGCCGGCCTGCGGCCCGCGCAGCACGAAGAGGCGCGAGCAATAGGGGCACTCGATCTTGCCGTCGCCGGAGAGGTTCAGATAGACGCGCGGATGGCCGAGCGGCCCGCCGCCCCCGTTGCAGGCCACCACGGTGCTGTCCACATAAATCGTTTCGAAGGGTTGCATGTGCTCTCTATTTGGGCCTTGGAGGGGGGCTGCACAACCGTTTGTGCGTCCTTCGACAGGCTCACGATGAGGGGAACCGAGAATGGCATCCGATGGGCGATGCCGTAAAGAACAGCGCCTCATCCCGCGCTTGTCGAAGCACGCAGGATCGCCTTGCAGCCGGCGCGGGTTGACCCGGTCGCCGCACAGATGATACGCATTGCGGCGGCACAATCAATGAAGTCCTTGTTTTCTGCCCATCCCGCGCCGCTCGCCGTCTCCGGCAGGGCGGAGGCGCGTGCCGTGCCGGCAGCCGAGGCGGCGCCGGATTTCGCGGTCGAGCTCAGGGGCCTCACCAAGGTCTATGACAGCGCCGGGCGCATGCCGGCGAAGACCGCGCTCGACAGGGTCGACCTCGCCATCCCGCGCGGCTCGATCTTCGGGTTGCTCGGCCCCAACGGCGCCGGCAAATCGACGCTGATCAACATCCTCGCCGGCCTCGTCGTGAAGACCGCGGGCAAGGCGGTGGTGTGGGGCTTCGACATCGACGCCGACCCGCGCAACGCGCGCGGCGCCATCGGCGTCGTGCCGCAGGAGCTCAACATCGACTTCTTCTTCACCCCGCGCGAGCTCTTGGAGCTGCAGGCCGGGCTCTACGGCGTGCCCAAGTCCGAGCGGCGCACTGACGAGATCCTCGGCGTGCTGGGGCTCGCCGAGAAGGCGGACGCCTATGCCCGCACCCTCTCGGGCGGCATGCGGCGGCGGCTCATGGTGGCGAAGGCGATGGTGCATCGGCCGCCGGTGCTGGTGCTGGACGAGCCCACCGCGGGCGTCGATGTCGAGCTGCGCCCGCAGCTCTGGGCGCAGATGCGCGCCTTGAACGCGGCCGGCACCACCATCCTCCTCACCACCCATTACCTCGAGGAAGCCGAGACCTTGTGCGACCGCATCGCCATCATAGACCACGGGCGCGTCGTCGCCGACAGCACGACAGCGGCGCTGGTCA
>DASVOY010000465.1:0-2000 GCA_036383115.1 Allostellaceae bacterium | reverse complement strand
TGTAAGCGGCCTTTCTTTCGCCTAGATCGTGGGACAAGAAGCGCAATACGCGCATGGGGTGGCACACAATGGCGGAAATGATCTCGATCCGCGGCTTGTGCAAAAGCTTCGGATCGATTCGTGCAGTGGACAATGTTTCCTTCGCCGTCGAGCGCGGTGAGGTGCTCGGCTTCCTCGGGCCCAACGGCGCCGGCAAGTCGACGACGATGAAGATGATCACCGGCTTCCTCACGCCCACCAGCGGCACCGCCGTGGTGTGCGGACACGACGTGCTGGAGGAGCCGGTTGCGGTGAAGCGCTGCATCGGCTACTTGCCGGAAGGTGCGCCCGCCTATCCCGACATGACGCCCGCGAGCTTCCTCGATTTCGTCGCGCAGATCCGCGGCTTCAGCGGCGCCGAGGCGGAGCGCCGCATCGAGCTGGCCGTCGCGCGCACCGAGCTCGGCGGCGTGCTCGAGCAGCCGATCGACACCCTGTCCAAGGGCTTCAAGCGCCGCGTCGGCCTGGCGCAGGCCCTGCTGCACGATCCGGACGTGCTCATCCTCGACGAGCCGACCGACGGGCTCGACCCGAACCAGAAGCATGAGGTGCGCCGGCTCATCTCGACCATGCCGGAGAAGGCGATCGTCATCTCGACGCACATCCTCGAGGAGGTCGACGCGGTCTGCACCCGCGCCATCGTCATCGCCGAGGGCCGCGTGCTCGCCGACGGCACGCCCGGCCTGCTCGCCGCGCGCTCGCGCCACCATAACGCGGTCCGCCTCGCCCTGTCGCAGGACGACGTCGATGCCGCGGCGGCGCTGACCCGCCTGCCCGGCGTGCTCGCGGTCGAGGGGATCGAGGACGGTGAGGGCCGGGCGCTGATGATCTTCCCGCGCGACGCCGGTTCGATCATCGCCGAGGTCACCGATCTCGTGCGCGCGGCTGGCTGGCCCATCGCCGCGCTTCGCGTCGAGCGCGGCCGACTCGACGACGTCTTCCGCACCATCACCCTTCCCCGCCGATAGCGCCTCCGGACCATCCCTGCGATCCCCGCCATGCACAGCACCCTAGTGATCTTCCGCCGCGAGCTGCAGAGCTACTTTGCCACGCCGCTCGCCTATGTCTTCATCGTCATCTTCCTCGCCATGGCTGGCGCCCTCGCCTTCTTCCTCGGCAATTTCTTCGAGCGCGGCCAGGCGGATCTGCAGCCCTTCTTCACCTTCCATCCCTGGCTCTACCTCGTGCTCATCCCGGCGCTCGCCATGCGGCTCTGGGCCGAGGAGCGCAAGAGCGGCACGATCGAGCTGTTTCTCACCCTGCCCATCTCCATCACCGAGGCAGTGCTCGGCAAATTCCTCGCCAGCTGGGCCTTCGCCGGCATCGCGCTCGCCCTCACCTTTCCGTTCTGGATCACGGTCAATTACCTCGGCCATCCCGACAACGGCGTCGTTCTCGCCAGCTATATCGGCAGCTTCCTCATGGCCGGTGCCTTTCTCGCCATCGGCGCGGCGCTGTCGGCGCTGACCAAGAACCAGGTGATCGCCTTCGTGGTGACGGCCGCGGTTTGCTTCCTCTTCACCGTCAGCGGCTCGCCGATCGTGCTCGGCTTCCTCAACGGCTGGGCGCCGGAGGCCTTGCTGCGCGCCGTCGCCTCCTTCAGCTTCCTCACCCATTTCAACGCCATCGTGCGCGGCGTCATCGACCTGCGCGATGCGGTTTTCTTCATCTCGGTGATCGGCGCGTTCCTCTTCGCCAACGCCGTCCTCGTCGAGCTCAAGAAGGCGGATTGAGAGGAACGCCATGACAGGGTTCTCGATCTCGCGCCGCACCGCCGCCGCCATCGCCGTCGTCTGCGCGGCCGTGCTTTTCGTCGCCGTCAACGTCATCGCCCAGCATTCGCTGCGCTCGGCGCGGCTCGATCTGACGCAACGGCAGCTCTACACCCTTTCCGACGGCTCGAAGAAGACGCTGGCGCGCATCGACGAGCCGATCACCTTGCGCTTCTACTATTCGCCGCG
>DASVOY010000464.1:0-3081 GCA_036383115.1 Allostellaceae bacterium | reverse complement strand
TCCCGGGCTTCACGCTCGGCGACAGCGCGAAGCCGCCGCCGCGCGGCCTCGCCATCAACGAGAGCGAGATCAACCTGCAGGCCAATGTCGACCAGGCGCTCTATGGCAATCTCACCTTGTCCTTCGCGCGCGACAACACGGTGGCAGTCGAGGAGGGGTTCATCCAGTCCACGACCTTGCCTTACGGCTTCACCGCCAGGGCCGGCCGGTTCTTCTCCGGTATCGGCTATCTGAACGAGCAGCATGCCCATACCTGGGATTTCGCCGACCAGGCGCTGCCCTATCGTGCTTTCCTCAGCACGCAATACGACGATGACGGCGTGCAGCTGCGCTGGCTCGCACCAACCGATCGTTTCCTCGAGTTGGGCGCGGAGGTGTTCCGCGGCGATTCCTTCCCGGCGGGCGGTACCAACAACCACAATCAGGGCGTCGGCGCGTGGAGCGCCTTCGTCCATACCGGTGACGACATCGGCGAGAGCGCCAGCTATCGCGTGGGATTGTCGCATCTCTGGACCACGGCCAAGAACCGATCGACGAATGACATCGACGGCACAGGGGCAGCGGTCGCCGACATCTTTTCCGGCACGGATCATACGTACATCGCGGACGCCGTCTTCAAATGGGCGCCGAACGGAAATTTCGTCGAGCGCTACCTCAAGCTCCAGGGCGAGTTCTTCCTGCGACAGGAGCAGGGTGCCTTCAACGGCGCGCCTTTCTCGAACGGCACGCAGGCCGGCTTCTACGCGCAGAGCGTCTACCAGTTCATGCCGCGCTGGCGCTTCGGCCTGCGCTACGACCAGGTGCATGCCAATTCGCTCGGGCCCGGCTTTGCCGGCACGACGCTCGACAATCTCAACGCCACGCCGCGGCGCTACAGCAGCATGGCCGACTACTCACCCAGCGAGTTCAGCCGCTTCCGCCTGCAATACAATCTCGACCAGTCGCGGCCGCAGACCGATCACGAGGTCATCCTGCAATACACCGTCAGCCTCGGCGCCCATGGCGCCCATCAATATTGAGAGGGAGCCGCCCATGATCGCGCGCAGAACAGGCGTCGTCCTCCTCGCCTTCGCCGCAACTTTCGCTGTTGCAGCGCCGGCGGAGGCGGCGCTCAACGTCTTTGCCTGCGAGCCGGAATGGGGCGCGCTCGCGAGCGAGCTCGGCGGCGAGGACGTGAGCGTCTTCGTTGCCACCACGGCGCGCCAGGATCCGCACCAGATCCAGGCGCGGCCGGCGCTCATCGCGCGGCTACGCAACGCCGACATCGCCGTGTGCACCGGCGCCGAGCTAGAGATCGGCTGGCTGCCGGTGCTGCTGCGCCAGGGAAGCAACGCCAGGGTGCAGCCGGGCACGCCCGGCTATTTCGAGGCGACGCAACAGGTGAAGCTCCTGGAAGTGCCGACGCGGCTCGACCGCGCCGAAGGCGACATCCATCCGCAAGGCAACCCGCACATCCAGGGCGATCCGCGCAACATGCGCATCGTCGCCGCCGCGCTTGCCCAACGCTTCGCCCAGATCGATCCTGCCCGTGCCGCGGCCTATGCCCGGCGCGCCGGGGCCTTCGACGCCAAGCTCGTGCAGGCGATCCAACGCTGGCAGGCGGAGGCCCGGCCGCTCTACGGCACGAATGTCGTCATCTATCACAAGGAGTGGATCTATCTCTTCAGCTGGCTCGGCATGAACGAGGTGGCGACCATCGAGCCGAAACCGGGCGTGCCGCCCGGGGCCGCTTATCTGTCGCAACTCCTCGACGACATCCCGAAACGGCAGGCGAAAGCCATCGTCTACGCCGCCTACCAGGATCCGCGCGCGCCTGATTTCCTGGCGGAAAAGACGCGCGTCCCCGCCGTGATGCTGCCATTCACGGTCGGCGGCAGCGACGCGGCAAAGGACCTCTTCGGCCTCTACGACGACACCATTCGGCGGCTTCTCGCCGTGGTGGGCGCGCATGGCTGAGGCGAGCCTGGACATTCTATGGCCGGCCCTTCTCGCGGGATTGCTGGTGCTCGCCACCCATGTGCCACTTGGCCGGATGGTGCTCGACCGCGGCATCGTGTTCATCGATCTCGCCATTGCCCAGGTGGCGGGCCTCGGCGTCGTTGTCGCCGATTTCCTCGGCTGGGAGCCGAATGGCTGGTCGGTGCAGGCGAGCGCGGTGGCGGCGGCCTTGGTCGCCGCCGCTTTCCTGATCTGGACCGAGAAGCATCTCGCCACGCTCCAGGAAGCGATCATCGGCGTGGTCTTCGTTGCCGCTGCGAGTGCCGAAATCATCCTGTTCGGCTTCAACCCGCACGGCGCGGAGAATCTGAAGGATCTCCTCGTTGGACAGATCCTGTGGGTCACGCCCGAACAGCTCGTCCCAGTCGCGGCGCTCTACGCCGTCGTGCTGGCGGTCTATTGGTTCGGCGATCTCGCGCGCCGGCGCGCTCTCTTCTATGCCGTGTTCGCCGTCACGGTGACAGCTTCAGTCCAGCTCGCCGGCGTGTTCCTGGTCTTCGCTTCCTTGATCGTGCCGGCGCTCGCGGCGCGCATCGCCGGCGCTAGGCGGCCGACGCCGTTCGGCTATGTGTTCGGCGTGTTGGGATATGTCGTCGGCCTTCTGGCGTCGGCCACCCTCGATTTTCCCACCGGCGCCGCCGTCGTCTGCGCGCTGGCGCTCATGTTGGCGGGAATCATTACCGCGGCTGCCTGGCGCGGGAGTCTGGCGGCGCGCTAGCCGTGCTTGCGCGGGCTCCGGCGTTGGGCGAGGGTGGCGCCGGGCAGGTCGGAGAAACACATGTCGCGCATCACCGTGGCGGAGTTCGAGGCGATTGTGCGCGAGCAGCTGCCTTTCGCGCAGGCGATGGGGCCGGAAACGGTCGAACTCGCGCCGGAGCGCACCGTCGTGCGGCTGCCCTACAAGAGCGACTTCCTGCGCCCGGGCGGCACCATCGGCGGGCCGCTGCTGATGGCGCTCGCCGATCTCGCGCTCTACGGCGCGGTGATGGCCGCGCTCGGGCCGGTGGTGCAGGCGGTGACCGCCAATCTCACCATCAGCTTCCTGCGCCTGCCGCCGCCCGCCGACGTCGTCGCCCATGCCCG
>DASVOY010000463.1:0-3858 GCA_036383115.1 Allostellaceae bacterium | reverse complement strand
GGGCGGGCCGATCAGGGTTGCGGTCGTCGGCCTCGGGACCGGCACGCTCGCCTGCTACCGGCAGCCCGGGGAGGACTGGACCTACTACGAGATCGACTCAACCGCGATCACCATCGCGCGTGCGCCACGATATTTCGATTTCATCACCTGGTGCGGGCCCGACATCCCGATCGTGCTCGGCGACGCGCGCCGGATGCTGGGGCGCGAGCCCGACGGCCGCTTCGACCTGATCCTCGTCGATGCCTTCTCGTCCGACACGATCCCGATCCACCTGATCACCCGCGAGGCGATGGCGCTCTACAAGCAGAAGCTCGCGCCGCATGGCGTCGTGCTGATGCACGTCTCCAACCGCTATCTCGAGCTTGAAAGCGTGGTCACCGGGATCGCGGCCGCCACCGGGCTCAGATCCTGGCAGTCCACCGGCGAGGGCGCGTCCGCGGACGACGACGACTACGTGTTCAACTCCGACGTGGTGATCGCGGCAGCGGATCCCGCCGACATCGGCGGTCTCGCCGACAACGGCTTCAGCGCGTCCGAGCCCGACCCGGCGCATCAGGTGTGGACCGACGACTATTCCAACATCGTCGGGGCACTGTGGCGGAAGTAGCGTGGCCTCAGGTCGGCTCATTCTCGAGGCAAGGCGCCGTCATCCCGGCGAATGACGGGCCCGACCGCGTCGTCCTTCAGCCGCACGCCCGAAAGCCGCAGCGTGCGCATGACATTCAACAACTGGGCGAGCTTGGCGGCCGCATCCGCGTAGCCGATGCCTTCCGGCCGTATGTTGGAGATGCAGTTGCGCTCGGCATCGGTCGTTTCCGGGCCGGGCTGCCAGGTGAGGTACGCACCCATGCTGTCGGGGGCGCTCAAGCCCGGGCGCTCGCCGATCAGGATCGCCACCGATTGCGCGCCGAGGGCGGCCGCGACCTCATCGCCGACCGCGACGCGGCCATGGCGGACGAGGACGAGTGGCGCGATGCGCCAGTGGAGGAGTTGCGGCAGCACGGCTGCGAGTACCGGAGCGGCATGCGCCTGAACGGCCCGAGCCGACAGCCCGTCCGCGACGACGAAGGCGAGTTCGAAGTCGCCCGCCTGCCGTGCCAGGGCGGCGGCAGCGCCCGGCGCGAGCCGGCGCCCGAGATCGGGACGCATCAGATAGCGTTCACGGTCATCGGCCGCGCTCTCCACCGCGAGGGCCGAGAGGCTGAGCGGCGCAAGGTCGGCGAGGAGGCGTTCCGTGTCGAGCGGCTCGAGCACCGCATCGCGCGCCCGCGCGTGGGCGAGGCGCATGTCGAGGAGGGGCCCGGTCGCGAGCGAGGCCCCCGCGCGCTGGAGTCCGATCCGCGCGGGCGTGTAGGCGCGCAGGGCAGGCCAGATGCCGGGGCTCACCGGTCCTGACGGCGAGGCAGGCATCTTCGGATCATCGTCCATTGCGGAGACCTTCGGCAGGACAAGTTCACCGCGACACTAAGCCGGCAGCAGAGCGCGAAACATCGGCGGCAACTCGCGCGGGCGGATGCGGCCCCGCGCGTCGGTCAGCCCCTGACGCTCGAGCCATGCCTCGAATTCGGGCGTAGGGCGGCGACCGAATAGATCGCGGAGTGCAAGCGCGTCGTGAAACGAGGTGCTCTGATAACCGAGCATGACGTCGTCGCCGCCCGGCACGCCCATGACGAAGTTGACGCCGGCCGCGACCAAGAGCGCGAGCAGGGCATCCATGTCGTCCTGGTCGGCCTCCGCGTGATTGGTGTAGCAGACATCGACGCCCATGGGCACGCCGAGAAGCTTGCCGCAGAAATGGTCCTCCAGCCCGGCGCGCGTGATCTGTTTGCCGTCGTAGAGATATTCCGGCCCGATGAAGCCCACCACGGTATTGACGAGGAGCGGCTTGAACGTGCGGGCGACCGCGTAGGCGCGCGCCTCGAGCGTCTGCTGGTCGACGCCGTGGTGGGCCCCGGCCGAGAGCGCGCTGCCCTGGCCGGTTTCGAAATACATCACGTTGTCACCGACAGTGCCGCGGCGCAGCGCCAGCGCGGCCTCGCGCGCTTCGGCAAGCAGCGCGAGATCGACGCCGAAGCTGCGGTTCGCGGCTTGCGTACCGGCGATCGACTGGAAGACGAGGTCGACCGGGGCGCCCTTGCGGATGAGGTCGAGGGTGGTGGTGACGTGGGCGAGGACGCAGCCCTGGGTCGGGATGTCGAGCTTCTCCCTGATCTCGTCAATCATCGACAGAAGGTCGTGGGCGCGCGGCGGGCTGTCGGTCGCCGGATTGATGCCGATGACGGCGTCGCCCGAGCCGAGCAGAAGGCCGTCGAGGATGCTCGCCGCTATGGCACGGGCATCGTCGGCGGGATGGTTCGGCTGCAGCCGCACCGACAGGCGGCCGGGCAGGCCGACGGTGTTGCGGAAGCGGGTGACGACCGTGCACTTGGCCGCCATGACCATCAGATCCTGGAGGCTGCTGATCTTGGCGACCGCCGCCGCCATCTCGGGCGTGAGGCCGCTCGCGAGCGCGGCGAGCGTCGGCGGGGTCGCCGCATCCGAGAGCAGCCAGTCACGCAGGCCGCCGACGGTCAGATGCGCCACGGCCGAGAATGCCGCCTTGTCATGGCCATCGACGATGAGGCGGGTCACCTCGTCGCTCTCGTAGGGAACCACGGACTGGGAGAGGAACGCCACAAGCGGCAGGTCGGCGAGCGCAAATTGCGCCGCGAGCCGCTCCTCACCGCTCTCCGCCGCGATGCCGGCGAGCTGATCGCCGCTTCGCAGCGGCGAGGCGCGCGCCAGCAACGCCTTCAGATCGGGAAACAGGTAGCGGCGCGCTCCGATGGTCGCGGCATACATGGCGACGTGCCCCGCGGGTTGGTCGCGGAGATCATATCGGAAGACGGGCGGAAGATCGCGCGGGGCCTGCGACCGCGCCTTCGCGGCGCTACGGCTTCTTCATCAGCCCGGCAGGCGTGAAGAACACCAGCACGTTGGCGAGGATGATGGTGGCGGCGAGGAAATAGAACGACGCCATGATCCCGTAGTGATCGGCCACGATGCCGGCGCTGATCGGACCGAGCGCCGCGCCGGCCGCCTGGACGCTGAACAGGAGGCCGATGGCGCTGCCGCCCATTCCGGGAGGGGTGGCATCGAGGAGCCAGGCCTGCAGCACCGCTCGCACCGCATACAGGAAGAAGCCGAGCAGGGCGACCAGGAGGACGAACCAGCCGGTCCCGCCCGCCAGCGCCATGGCCACGATGATGACGCCGGTCATGGCGAGGCTCGACATGATGACCTGCCGGCGGCCGACCGAGTCGGAGAGATGTCCGGCGATCGGCGCCGCCGTGAAGCCGGCCGCCTGCAGGGCGAACATGCAGGCGCCGATCCACTTCGCCTCGTATCCCATCTCGCGCGCGAGATAGAGCGGCAGGAAGGTCAACAGCCCGGACTGCGTCACCGAACGGAAGAAGGAGCCGATCGACAGCGTCACCAGGGCGCGATTGCACAAGAGCTCGGTGAGCGCGCGCCAGCGCGCCGCACCATCCATCCGCGGCGCCTTGCGCGCGGCGGGCGGTTCGGCGGTGTGAAGGCGGCCCACATAGATCAGGATCAGGACCGCCATGATGATGCCCGGCACGACATTCATCAGCACGACGGTGCGCCAGGAATAGACCTGCAGCAGCAGTCCGATCACGAGCGGCGCGATGGCGTCGCCGACATTGCCGCCCATGCCGTGCACCGACATGACCAGGCCCTTGCGCTCGGGAAAGCGGTTGGCGAGCCACGGGATCGCGGTCGGATGCCAGATGTTGTTGCCGATGCCGACCAGGGTCGCGCAGGCGAGCATCATCCAGTAGGCGTGCGTGAAGCCCA
>DASVOY010000462.1:0-6467 GCA_036383115.1 Allostellaceae bacterium | reverse complement strand
AGCCATCGTCCCCTCCCTAGCGAAGTTGCGCGAGGCGCTGCTTGACCATGTCGATCTGCCGTGCGTACCGGGCAGCATCGTCTTGCAGGATCGCGAGAACCTTGGTCAGCAGCTCGCGCTCAGTGGGCGTCGCGGTCCGCTCCATCCGGAATTTGTCCTGCTCGAACCACCCAGTGGGGACCTCGACGTATTTATAGGCACCCATGAAATAGACGCCCGGCTTGTCGATCCTGGTCGCGGTCTCGTTGCGGCCGCGCGTGCCGAATTCATAGCTGTAGTTGGTATTGCTCAAGAATCTGGCGTCCCGGCCGAACCGATCGACCTGATAGGGTCCCGGCTTCACGCCAACATGCAAGAACAAGCCGCTATGCACTGCAGTGTAATAGCCGGTGTTCTTGCCGTCATAGAGCGTGATGTGGACCCATCCGAGGCTCGACGGCGCGTCCTTCATGTCGATATAGCCGTAGACCAGAGAAAGGCTCGGATCCCTGGGATCGATCCGCTCCGACGTCCCGCACCCGGCAACGAAAAGGGTAAGAAGGCCGGCAAAGAGTGACGCGATTCGGCGCCCAGTCATGGTTTCCCCCCACGCTTCGCCGCCGAATTTTGAATAAAGGGCGCAAAAACTTTGTTAACGCCCGCCCCGGGCCCCCAATCGCATCGGCGCGCGGCGGCAAGACCAGCGTGAGTCGTTCGGCATGTGCGCTGTGCGCCGCAATCTCACGATGAGGCGATATTCTGTGGCCCCACCCCGTGAACGGGCGAAAGATGAGTCGCCATCAGAACGCGATGCAGATCTTGCCGAAATGGCGGCCGGCGGCGATGGCGCGGATCGCATCTCCGACCTCATCGAAGGCATAGCGCTTCTCGTCGATGGCGGGCTTGAGCCGATGCCGCTCGATGGCGCGCACCATGTCCTCGAACATCTCGCGGCTGCCGAGCGTGACGCCCTGCAACCGCACATTCTGCGTCACGACGCGCCCGAGATTGAGCTCCGCGGTGGCGCCCGACAGCACGCCGATCATTGCCAGCGCGCCGCTGGTCCGGACCGCGCGCAGCGACTGGTCGAGCGAGGCGGCGCCGCCGAGTTCGACGATGAGATCGGCGCCGCGTCCACCCAGCGCCTTGCGCACCTCGCGGCTCCATTCCGGATGCGCGCGGTAGTTGATGCCGATATCGGCACCGAGCGCCCTGGCAAGCGCGAGCTTCTCGTCGCTCGACGAGGTGATGATCGCCATCGCGCCCGCGATCTTGGCAAACATCATCGCGAACAGCGACACGCCTCCGGTGCCCTGTGTCACCACGACGTCGCCGGGCTTGGTGCCGCCGCCGATGACGGCGCTCCAGGCGGTGACCGCGGCGCAGGGCAGCGTCGCCGCCTCGACGGCGCTGAGATGCGCCGGCGCTTTGACGACGCCCTGCTCGGACAGCACCATGTATTGCTGCATCACGCCGTCGAGCGGCCCGCCCAGCATGCCCGGGCGGTGCTCCTCCCGCAGCGGTCCGCTGATCCAGGTCTGGCCGAAAGCGGGGCAGACGACGTCGCCTTGCTTGACGCGCGTCACCCCGGCGCCGGTCTCCACCACGGTGCCGGCGCCATCGGAGAGCGGGATCAGCGGCAACTCGCCGCTGTGCCGGCCATAGCCGCGCTGCGTCATGACGAGGTCGCGGTAATTGACGGAGGCGGCTGCCATCTCGATCCGCACCTCGCCGGGTCCGGGCGAGCGGTCGGGCCGTGTGCCGGGCTTGATGTGCTCGATGCCCCAGTCGTCGCGCATTTCCATGACCTTCATCGCCCGGCTCCCTGGCCATTCGTGGCCACCGCCTAGCCCAGCAGCCGCGTCGGCGCAACGTCGCTCACTTTCGCGTCAATGGCAGTTGCCGGACGGGCGTGGCAATCCCTAGATTCCGCGCGTCCCGACCGAGGAGAAGAGCCATGTGGATGTCGCGCAGGAAGCTCGCCGTGCCGGCGCCCGAAGAGGCGCTGCCCGGACGCGCGGCCAAGATGCCGGTGCCCGAGGTGCATTTCGTCAACGGCCATCGCTTGACGCCGCCCTTTCCCGTCGGGCTCGAGACCGCGATCTTCGGCCTGGGCTGCTTCTGGGGCGCCGAGCGCGCCTTCTGGCGGCTGCCGGGGGTCTACACCACGGCGGTCGGCTATGCCGGTGGCCATACGCAGAACCCGACTTACGAAGAGGTGTGCTCGGGAGGCACCGGCCACACCGAGGCGGTGCTGGTGGTCTATGACCCCAAGGTCGTGAGCTACGACACGCTCCTGAGGACATTCTGGGAGAACCACGACCCGACGCAGGGGATGCGCCAGGGCAACGACGTCGGCACGCAATACCGCTCGGCCATCTACGCGACCTCGCCGGAGCAGAGGTGCCGCGCCGAGGCGTCGCGCGACGCGTATCAGAAGGCGCTCGCGGCGGCAGGCCGCGGCGCGGTCACCACGGAGATCCGCGACGCGCCGGAGTTCTATTACGCCGAGGACTATCACCAGCAATACCTGGCGAAGAATCCCGGCGGCTATTGTGGGCTTGGCGGCACCGGCGTCACCTGCCCCGCGCCGGCGGCGTAGGGCGGCACGTCGCCGGCTCAGTGCAGGCGCTGGGGCAGGTGGGCGATTGCCTCGTCGATGAGCGTACTCTTGCGCGCCGCATCAAGCTCCCGGGCCAATATCTGCCGTACCGCGGAGATCGCGATGTCGACGGCGGTGTTGCGCACTTCCGTCACCGCCTTGCTCTCGGCGAGCGCGATCTTCTCCAGGGCAAGCCGGTGCCGGCGCTCCAGCGCCGCCTCGAGGTCGCGTGCGGCCTGCTCGGCGGCGCGCTGCGCCTCGGCGCGGGCGTGGGCGATGATCTGCTCGGATTCCCCGATCGCGTCGCGCTGCTTGCGCTGATACTCGGCGAGCATGCGCTGGGCATCCTCGCGCAGGCGCTGCGCCTCGTCGAGTTCGGCCTTGATCCGAGCGGCGCGCTCGTCGAGCGCCTTCGTCGCCGTCGGGGTCCCCTTCCAGATCAGCCCCGCGATGACGATGACGAACGCGACCGCGACCCAGAATTCCGGATCTTCCATCAAATGCTCGATCATCACGCCCGCTCCCGCAGCACGGCATCAACCGCCGCCGCGGCACTGGTGGCGTCGACCTCGGTGCCGGTGAGCTTCGCCGCAGCCGCGCGCGCGACATCCACCGCCATGGTGCGCAGATTGGCCAGCGCCGCCGTCTTGGCCTCCTCGATGCGCCGCTCCGCCGCCGCGGTCTCGGCGGCGAGCTTCTCCGCGAGCTGACGCTGTCGCTCCGCCGCCTCGGCGTTGAGCCGGTCGGTGGTCTCCTTCAGCGTCTGCTGCGCCTGAGCGCGCGCCTCCGCCAGCGCGCGGTCATAGGCGGCGATGACCGCCTCGGCCTCCGCTTTCATCTGGCCGGCCTTCTCGAGATCGCCGTCGATGCGGCCGCGCCGCGCGGCGATGATGCGGCTCACGCGCGGCAGGCCTAACCTCGCCATCAGCACGTAAAGCACGATGAAGCTGATGAACAGCCAGAAGAGCTGCGTCGGGAAGGTCGAGACGTCAAGTTGCGGCATGGGCAGTCCCGTCCGTCACCGGGCAGAGGCCGTCAACGGCCGAACAGGATGATCAGCGCGACGACGAAGCCGAACAACCCGGTTGCCTCGGCGAGCGCGAAACCGATATAGGCCTGCGTCGTCACTTGCGCCGCGGGGTTGCGGGCGAGCGCGTTGATGAGCCCGGAGAAGATAATGCCGATGCCGATACCGGCTCCGACGAGGGCGATGCAGGCGATGCCGGCGCCGATCAGCTTGGCAGATGCAATGTCCATGGCTCGGTCCTCTGGTTGATTATGGGAAGGGGGTGCGCGATCCGCCGCCTAATGCAGGTGGATCGCGTCGTTGAGGTAAAGGCAGGTGAGAATGGTGAAGATGTAGGCCTGCAGGCCCGCGACCAGGAACTCCAGCAGGATGAAGCCGACATCCATGGCGAGCGGCGCGATGCCGAGCACGCCGAGTGCGGCGACGAAACCGGCGAACACCGCAAGGATCGCGTGACCCGCCAGCATGTTGGCGAAAAGGCGGATGGATAGGGTGAAGGGCCGGATGAAATAGGAGATGAGCTCGATCGGCACGAGCAGGAGGAGCAGCGGCCAGGGCACGCCCTCGGGCGCGAACAGCTTGAAGAAGTGCAGGCCGTGGCGCGCCAGCCCGATGATCGTCACGCCGATGAAGACCACCGCCGCGAGCGCGAAGGTGACGACGATGTGGCTGGTGTAGGTGAAGGTGTAGGGCACCATGCCGAGCAGGTTGCCGAACAGCACGAACATGAAGAGGGTGAAGATGAAGGGGAAGTAGCGCATCCCCTCGGTGCCGACATTCTCCTCGATCATGTTGGCGATGAATTCGTAGGAGAGCTCCGCCATGGACTGCAGGCGTCCGGGCACGAGGCGGGCGCCCTGCGTCCCGACCACGAGCAGCGCAGTCGCCAGGACAACGGCGATGAGCATGAACAGCGACGAGTTCGTGAAGGAGACGTCGACGTTGCCGATATGGAGCGGTATGAGGGGCTTTATCTCGAACTGCTCGAGCGGGTTGAATTCTGCTGCCACGTCAATCCTCGTCGTCCCACGGCTCCGCTTGCTTCGGGTTCTCGGCCTTGGACGGCGCATAGCCGACGGCCCGGTTGGTGCCCGTCGCTAAGCGAAACACATTCGTCACGCCCGCCGCGAACCCGAGAAAAAGGAAGACGATCAGTCCCCAGGGCTGGGTGCCGAGCCAACTGTCGAACGCCCAGCCGAGAGCGGCGCCGACAAAGACCGCGACCACCAGTTCCAGCCCGATGCGGAAGGCCAACGCAAGAGCCTTGCGGCTTGCGCCGTCATCGCTCTCGCCAGACGGGCGAGCCGGCCGTTCCTGCCGGCGCGCCTTGTCGAGCCTTTTCTCCAGGTCCCGCAGCGGATCCTGCGTGTCGCGTTCGTCCATCGGCGAACCGCCCGCACAGCGTAAGAGAACTCCCCCGGGTCCCGGCCACCTCGGCGCCGAAACGGCGCGGAACATAGGCGGCGGGTGAGGGGGTGTCAAGCGGCAGAGCGGCCGATTTGCGCGCCTCGCGACGCTGTTCGCGGTGCGCCGGCGCTCACGCGGTCCGGCGCAGCTCCTGGGCCTGCTGCAGGTCGACCGAGACGAGCTGCGAGATGCCGCGCTCGGCCATGGTGACGCCGAAGAGGCGGTCCATCCGTGCCATGGTCACGCGGTGATGGGTAATGATGAGGAATCGCGTCTGCGCGCTCTCGGCGATCTCCTCGACCAGGCTGCAGAAGCGGTCGACATTGGCGTCGTCCAAGGGCGCGTCCACCTCGTCCAGCACGCAGATCGGCGCCGGGTTGGTGAGGAACACGGCGAAGAGGAGCGCCAGCGCGGTGAGGGCCTGCTCGCCGCCCGAGAGCAGCGACATCACCTGGAGCCGCTTGCCGGGCGGGCTTGCCATGATCTCGAGCCCGGCCTCGAGCGGATCGCGCGTCGCGTCGCCCTCCTCGCTCTGATCGAGCGTCAGGTGCGCGCGCCCGCCGCCGAAGAGCCGAACGAACAGCTTGCTGAAATGCTCGTTGACCTGCGTGAAGGCGGCGAGCAACCGCTCGCGCCCTTCGCGATTCAGGGCGGTGATACCCTGGCGCAGCCGCGCGATCGCCGCCGTCAGGTCGTCGCGCTCGCGGTTGAGGACGGTGAGCTTCTCCTCGATCTCCGTCGCCTCGGCCTCGGCGACGAGATTGACCGGGCCCATGCCGTCGCGCTCGCGTACCAGCCGCTGCAGCCGCGCCTCGGCATCGGCGATCGTCGGCATTTCCTCGCCCGCCTCGACGCCGCCGGTCGCGAGGACTGCATCGGGCGCGCAGTCAAGCCGCTCGGTGATACGCTGGGCGACGCCTTGGCGCGCGCGTTCCGCCTCGCCGCGCGAGCCCTCGCAGCGCACGCGTTCCTCGCGCGCCCCGCCCAGCGCCGCATCGGCGGCCTTGCTTGCTTTCTCGGCCTCGGCGAGCCTCGTGTCACCGCGGGCGAGCGCGTCGGCGGTCTGGTTGCGCCGCTCGGTCGCGGCCTCGATGGCCGCGACGAGCTTGCCGCGCTGCTCGCCGATCTCGGCGGGGCGGCGGTCGAGCCGCTCGATCTCGGCGGCGATGCCGGTACGCCGCTCCTCGATCGTGGCGCGCTGGCGCTTCGCCGCCTCGGCGCGGCCCTCCCAGGACTGCGCCTCCTTGGCGATTGCGGCCAAGCGCTCGGCGCGGGCCGCGGCTTCGCGCAGCAGCCGGTCATGCTCGCCCTGGCGCGCGCCCTGCACGGCGCGGCGCTCGGCGAGTTGGGTGCGCAGGACGGCAACTTGCTCGCGCCCCTGCGCCGGGTCGGGCAGCGCGGCGATTCCTTCGCGAGCGCCGCGCTCCTGCGCCTCCGCCTCGACGAGATCGA